>JBBQSH010000244.1:0-4229 GCA_038214015.1 Ignavibacteriales bacterium
CAAAACCGCTAAGAGCGTTCCGGTATTAGGCAACATCGGAGCTGCACAACTTGTCCAATCAAAAAACCTGATTGATATTTTATCTTTGATAGACATGCTTGAAGCAGATGCGTTTGTAGTTCACTTAAATCCGTTACAGGAGTTATTGCAGCCCGAGGGTGAACCGAGGTTTGTCGGGTTGTTAAAGAATTTGGAAAAACTTATCCTTAAATCTGCTGTACCCGTTGTTGTTAAGGAGGTTGGTTCTGGAATAAGTAAAGAAGCGGCAAAGAAACTTTTAAATATTGGAGTTAAGGGAATTGATGTTGCAGGAGCTGGTGGTACCAGCTGGGCAGGTGTTGAAATTATCCGAAGCAAATCAGAAAATGATTTTTGGGATTGGGGATTACCAACGGCATATTGTTTAAAAGAAATTTATCCGCTCAAGAAAAAATACAAATTTACTTTAATTGGATCAGGTGGAATTAGTTCCGCTCATAATTTATCTGTGGCTTTTGCGCTGGGTGCAGATCTTGCAGCATCCGCAAGAATTATACTTCAAACATTAATGAAAAATGGTGAGGAAGAGGTAATTAGATTAATATTAAATTGGTTTGAGTATCTTAAAAAAGTTATGTTTCTAACAGGTTCAAGAAATTTAAGTGAATTAAAAAATAAAAAGATAATTAAAAAGGAAGAATTGTTTTGAAACCTGCTGATATGAAAAAATATATTTCGTTTTATGAGAGAGAAAGAAAATTAATTGATAAAAAACTTGCTTTAGCTTTAAAGGGACGAAATCCATTCTCGCTCTATAAACCTGCTTCATATATTCTTGAGAGCAGTGGTAAACGATTGAGACCATTACTTGTTCTGCTATCGGCTAAAGCAGTTGGCGGTAATATAAAAAATTTTTATAACGCCGCTCTTTCAGTTGAGATGCTTCACAATTTTACTCTTGTTCACGATGATATTATGGATAATGCTGATTTGCGTCGAGGAAATTTAACTATCCATAAAAAATATAATTTAAATACTGCAATACTTACTGGCGATATTCTTGCTGCTGTTGCTTACGAGTTTTTATTAAAGGATTGTAAAGTAAATGCTAATCAAGCTTTGGATTCTTTTACAAAAGGTTTAGTTGAAGTTTGTGAAGGTCAGAGCCTTGATACGGAATTCGAAACAAGAAAAAATGTTTCACTTCCTGAATACATTAAGATGATTGAGAAAAAGACTGCTGCACTAGCTAGAATGTGCTGCGAACTCGGTGCTTATCTTGCAGATGGAAGTAAGAATGATATTAAATCTTTATCTGATTACGGAAAGTATCTTGGTATCGCATTTCAAATTCAGGATGATCTTTTGGATATTATTGCTGATAAATCTGAATTTGGAAAAAGAATTGGTGGCGACTTGGTTGAGGGTAAAAAAACATTTTTATTTATCGAAGCATTGGAGAAGGCAAAGGGTAAGGATAAGGATGACTTATTAAAAGTTGTAGTAAACAAAGGTATTAAAGAAAATCAAATTAAATACTTTAAAAATCTTTATGAAAAACTTGGCGTTATTGATGATGCAAAAGCTGCAATACGTAATTATACAAATAAGGCGTTAAGGTCAATTAATAAATTATCAAATAAAAGTGAAGTAGAAATTTTCTATTGGCTTGCTGATTCACTAATTAAAAGAAATAAATAATGATTGAAAAAACTGTTAAAATAGTTAACAAAGCGGGGCTGCATACTCGTCCGGCTGCAACTATAGTTAAACTTGCTGCCAAATATAAAAGTGAATTTTTTATTTACCGAGATGGAATGAGTATTAATGGCAAAAGTATAATCGGAGTTATGACTTTAGCCGCTGAAATTGGTTCTGAATTAAAATTAACATTTGACGGACCGGATGAAGAGAAAGCTTGTATTGAAATTGTAGCATATTTTGAGAGGGGATTTGACGAATTATGAAATCATTTACAAACATCTATAAAAATTCTGAAAATAAAATTACTGGAATTGCTGCGGCACCCGGTATTGTTATTGGCAAAGCGTATCTATTTACAAAAGAAAAATTGAACATTAGTAAAGCTCCGATTACTAATAGCGAAGAGGCTATAAGCAATTTTGAGGAAGCTCTTAAACAATCCAAAAAGGAATTAAATAAAATTTTTGGGATCGCCAGAGAAAAAATGGATGAGGTTCGTTCTGCTATCTTTGAAGCACAGTTGATGATTCTTGATGATCCGATATTATTAGGCAACATTGAAAAAAGAATTAAAGATGAAATGGTTCAGCCGGAGTTTATTGTTTCTGATGAAATTTCTAAATATCAGGAACTGATGATTATTTCTCACGAATCATATATGAAAGAGCGTGCGCAGGATATAGAAGATATTAAGTATAGAATTATTCGCAATCTTCAAAAGAAAAGATGGCAATCTAAAATTGAAAAAAACTTAATAGTTGTAAGCGAATCATTAACGCCTGCTGATACATTGCTTTTTTCAAGAAGAGAATCTTTAGGTTTTGTAACAGATCATGGCGGATTGACTTCCCACGCAGCAATAATTTCAAGATCGCTAAATATACCAGCTGTTGTTGGTACGCATAATGCCTCCGCATTAATTAAAGATGGAGATACAATTATTGTTGATGGATTTCACGGTTATATCATTACTAATCCAACTGAAGTACAAGTAAATTTCTTCACAGAAAAACAAAAAAAACTTATTGAAATTCAAAAAGGACTTGAAGAATTTAAAGATCAACCTGCAGTTACGCTTGATGGTAAGGAAATTAATCTTGAAGCAAATGTAGATGTTACAGGTGAGATTGATATTGTTATTACCAGCAGTGCTAAAGGTATAGGCTTATATCGTTCGGAGCAGATATTAAATGAACTTGGCACATTCCCGGATGAAGACGAACAAACTGTGATTTATTCAAAACTTGCATCTAGAATTTATCCAAAGTTTGTAACTATTCGTGCTTTTGATATTGGAGGAGATAAATTCAGGTTTAGTGAGTACAAAGAGCCTAATCCATTTCTTGGTTTGCGGGGAGTAAGATTTTTGTTAGAAAATGAAAGTCTGTTCAGAACTCAGATACGAGCAGTTTTAAGAGCAAGTGAAAATAAAAATATTAGATTTATGATTCCGATGATTTCAACGCTTGATGAAGTATGGCGATCGCAAAAAATAATTCAGGAGTGTAAAAGCGAATTAAAAAAAGAAAAACTAAAATTTGATAATCATATTAAAATTGGAATAATGGTTGAGGTACCATCTGCGGCAGTTATGGCAAAAGAGTATTCAGAGGAAATCGATTTTATCAGTATTGGGACGAATGATCTGATTCAATATTTGATGGCCGTTGATAGAGGAAATGATCTTGTCTCTGATCTTTATCAGGAATTTAGTCCTGTAGTAATAAGAACAATTGATCATATTGTTAAAGCAGCAAAGCATAGTAAAATTCCTGTAAGTATCTGTGGTGAGATGGCTGCGGATACACTTGCAATTCCATTGCTTGTCGGATTGGGTCTAGACTCGCTTAGTATGTCGCCGGTAACTATCCTTTATGCTAAAAGAATTATACGGGAATTTAAGTTTAAAGACGCAAAAGCTTTAGCCAATGAATGTCTAAAATGTAAAACGGAAATAGAAATTCAGAAAAAGGTTAAAAAGTTTTTTGATGATAATAATATATCACGAACAAGGAATATTTTATAAATATGGAAATAAAAGACTACGTTAAAAAGTATGATCCGCAAAATCAGTTTGATGTATTAATAAACACCTATCAGCAAATTGAGTTTGCATGGAATAATAAGTTTATTATTGAAGGAATAAAATCATCTGAATTATCTAACATCATAATAAGCGGTCTTGGCGGTTCAGCAATAAGTGCTGATCTTATAAAGAATTATTTAGGCAGCGAAATTAAAATTCCAATTATCGTTAACCGAAATTATAATTTGCCAAAGTTTGCCGGCAAGAACTCTTTATTCATTGCTTCATCGTATTCCGGTAATACAGAAGAAACTATTTCATCTTTAAAACAAGCGATTGAAATTGGTTGTAAAATTGTTTGTATTACAACAGGCGGTGAAGTTGAATCGATTGCAAAGAATAAAAATATTCCATGTGTTAGAGTTCAACCGGGATTTCAACCACGTTACTCACTTGGTTTAAGTTTCTTTTCACTTCTAAAAGTATTTCAAGAATTAAAACTTATTTCCGATCAAACTAA
>JBBQSH010000245.1:0-4206 GCA_038214015.1 Ignavibacteriales bacterium
TGTGCTGAGGATCCACCAGCAAGTTTGGACCAGTATCCATCTCAAAATTTGCCAACACCTACACTTTCTACTCTTGAACCTTCTACTCAGGCGCTGGCTGGAATTACTGAAGTTACTATAACTGGTTCTAATTTTTCTGCAGATGCAAGAAACAATCTGGTTTATTTCAACGGAATTCCCGGAACTGTGCTTAGTGGTACAACAACACTGCTAACGGTTAAGGTACCAAATGTAGTGGCTGATACTGTGATGGTTAAAATTGCCGTTGTAGGTGCTCAAGATTTTAGTAATCAATATCAATATAAAATGATATCTGCCTGGCAGGTTTACTATCCATTAGATCCTATTGCTGAAAAAGCATATGGAATAATATTAGATAATAATAATCTTTTGCTTAGTCTTATAAGTAAAGGAGTTTATAAGATTCCTTCACCGCCAGATACATTAATTTCTTATATTCCCGTTGGGAACAATACTGGTAAGTGGGACAATTTTAGATATGGTCCTGGAGGTGAACTTTACGGTGTTCGATCAGCGAGAGGTGTATGGAAACTTGCAGAAAATGTTGCCCCTGCAGCTCCCTGGGCAGCTCCAAGCGCAGGAGTAATTGTTGCTTTAGAATTTGATAGTAATCAAAATCTTTGGGCACTAAACAATAACAATACAATCTTTAAATTTAAGCAGGACAGGACTATTACTTCATATCCATTTTCCGGAGTATTAAGAGCCATAAGATTATTTAATAATGACTTGTATGTTGCAGCAACAAAAGATAATATTGAAGGTGTGTGGCGTATTCCTATCGATGCTAATGGTGATTTAGGAACTGAGCAATTATATTTTGAAACAACAAATATCAGAATTGGAGCCAAAATTACCGCAGTCGCATTTGCTGCAGATGGAGATATGATACTAGGATTGGACAAAGGACCAGATCCATTGATTGTAGTTAAATCTGATAAGTCATATTATGATCTTTATCCTGGTGTGATTGGAGCAAATTCAGTTGTATCAATTTTCTGGCCTGCAAATGAAGAAAGTTTATTTTTTGTGAGAGGTGAAGTAAGAAGTGCTGATGGTACAAAAATAGAAGTTGGACAGGCACCAATAAAAGTTGAAATGCAGAAGATTGGTGCACCCTATTTTGGTCAATAAAAATTTAACAATAACTAAGTCTAAGAGACTTATTTAATTAACTAACATAAAAGGAAACGTTATGAAAAAACTGGTATCATTTTTCGCTCTTGTTCTTTTTTTAGCTATGGGTACATCCTATGCTCAGGGGTGGACGCATTTGGGAAATTTCCCGGATGATAATTTTATAGGAAATACAGGTGGTCACGGTGTAGCTGTTGATCCTGACGGTAAAGTTTGGGCTATTATTTATGGTAATTCAGAGAAGATATTTAACGGTACAGATACTTTAAATATCCGTGCAGTATATTGTTTTAATGCCGATGGAACTCCTGCTTCATTTTCACCAATAAAGACTATCACTATTGGTGGAGTTACAGATACTCTCTTCAACAGTAATAGAGGATTAAAAACTGATAACAATGGAAATATCCTTTATGCGGCTTTCGATAAATTATACAGAATCAACTATCAAACAGGTGAAGGCATTGATGCAGTTGTACCTGTTGTAGGTATGACATTAACCGCACCAGCTACAGACGACTTAGGTAATGTGTTTACAGCTCCTGTTATTCCAGGAAATCCTATTAGTGTTTTTACGACAGATTTTACTTTCCTTGGAAATGCTGTTGATGCCTCAGTCGGCTTCTCTCGTACATTGGAAGTTTCGCACGATGGAAACACAATATACTGGACAGGATATACAAATAATTTAATATATATCTTTTCTCGTCCAGATGAGTTTAGTCCATTCGCTTTAACAGATTCAACATTATTTGGATTTGCATGTGAATCAGCAACTTGGTCACGTGATGGAAACTTATTATGGCTATCTTCCGGTTCAGGCTTAACACCTCCAAATGCATATCCTGGTGTTACTACTTCTTACAGTAATGCAACTTGGTATGCTTGGGATCCAGCAACTGGAAATATCGTTGATAGTCTAAAATGGGTATTCAATACAGCTGGAAGTCCTGACGAAAGACCTCGTGGTTTAGCATTCAGCCCTGACGGCAGATATGCATATGTAACTTGCTTCGGCGGTAGTACCTACCCAATAGTGCAGAAATTTGAAGATCCAAATTGGACAAGTGTTGATGAAGAAGGACAAGTTGTTGTTGATGGTTACAGACTATCACAGAATTATCCTAACCCATTCAACCCGTCAACAAAAATAACTTTTGAGTTGAAGAATAGTGGTTATACAACATTGAAAGTTTATGATATGTTGGGTAATGAAGTTGCTACCTTAGTTCAGAATGAATTAGCAACTGGTTCACACTCTGTTAATTTTAATGCTTCCAATTTAGCTTCAGGTACTTACGTTTATCAGTTAAACGTTAATGGTACAAGAATTACCAATAAGATGGTTCTTCTTAAATAATGTGCAATTAACAATCCGCCGCGGCGGACAATTAACAATTAAGGCACGAGAAATCGTGCCTTTTTTATTTTTATCAAATTAGTTTATCTTAAGCAAAAACTTGGTTAGTTTTGTAACAGATTTTAATCATAAAACAACTTAATACCATGAAAAAATTTACCATCCTTTTGTTAACAATTTTTATCTCCTCAACTTTATTCTCTCAATCAATTCCACCTAAGCGAGAATTACGAGCAGCATGGATTGCTACAGTTACCAATCTTGATTGGCCGAGCTCTCCAAATCTTACAGTTGCTCAGCAAAAACAAGAATTAATTAATTTGCTTGATGAATTAAAAAGTGATGGAATTAACACAGTTATTTTTCAAGTACGTTCTGAATGTGATGCGATGTACAGTTCATCTTTTGATCCGTGGTCTTATTGGTTAACCGGTTCGCAGGGAACGGCACCATTTCCATATTATGATCCGCTTGAGTTTGCTATTGATGAAGCACATAAACGCGGTATGGAATTACACGCCTGGTTCAACCCTTATCGTGCTGACAGAAGTGTTGGAAATTATACTAAAGCTTCTAATCACGTAACAATTTTACATCCAGATTGGGTAATTCAAATCTCAACTTTTAAATTCTTAGATCCAGGTTTACCTATGGTGCGCGATTATGTAACTTCTGTTATTTATGATATAGTTAGCAGATATGATGTGGATGGAATTCATGCAGACGATTATTTTTATCCATATCCTCCAAATCAAATTACAAATCAGGATGCCGCCACATTTGCGGCCTATCCACGCGGATTTACAAATCGTGCTAATTGGCGTAGGGATAATGTTAATTTATTAGTAGCACAGGTTAATGATACTATTCAGTCCGTTAAGCCCTGGGTTAAGTTTGGCATGAGTCCATTTGGAATATGGAAGAATGGAGTTCCTCCTGGTATAACAGGTCTTTCTGCTTATGATGATATTTATTGTGATGCAATTGCCTGGTTACACAATAGATCGATAGATTATTTGACACCACAATTATATTGGCCATTTGGCGGCGGGCAGGATTATGCAAAACTTCAACCCTGGTGGGCTGATTCTGTTTATGCAAACGGAAGACATTTTTATCCAGGACATGCATATTACAGAATTTCAATATGGAATAACCCAAGCGAGATGCCAAATCAAATTCGGTTAGACAGAAATAATCCAAAAGTGCAAGGTGGAGTTTTTTTCCGCGCAAAAAACTTTGGTGAAAATCCTAAAGGTGTAACAGATACTTTGAGGAATGATCTTTACAGATATCCATCAATTTTACCAATAATGAATTGGAAAGATATTGTTACGCCAAACCCGCCGCAGAATTTGAGATTTGAAAGATTAGCCAATGGGCAGGGTGGATTGTTGTGGGATATCCCTCAGACTGCAAGCGATGGCGACAGTGCAAAACGTTATGTTGTATATAGATTTGATTACTCAAACATCCAGCCAGTTGATTTAGAAAATTCTGCAAACATTTTAAATGTAGAAGGTTCACGCGAAAGTATTCCCGACGAGCCGCCATCACCAACCGGTCCTTTTTATTTTGTTGTTACATCGCTTGATAGAAACTACAATGAAAGCGGAATGAGTAATGTATTGCAGGTTAATCCTCCGCCAGTTCCTGTCTTAGCATTACCATTAAATAATGCATTAAAC
>JBBQSH010000246.1:0-4157 GCA_038214015.1 Ignavibacteriales bacterium
TGCCCCCTAACCCCCTAAAGGGGGAACAAGAGGTGGAACATTCATCGTATTTGGGTAAGAATAATGATACTGCTTATTATTTTCATTATCTGCCGGATGAAGTAACAACATTGAATCATGATTTTTTGGCTAAAATGAAAACGAAAGCAGAACAATATGTTATATTTGCAGATAATTGTTTGTTGACCAAAGATTTTATGGTTAAACATCATATTATTTTTAAAAAAATACCACGAGATATAACCAGATTTTAATACCAGAATGTAATTATGAAATCAAATTCTTTTTATTCTACATTAGGTTACGATGAATTTCTTAGAAACAACTCTGAGATAGGACTATTATATCCTGATTTTCAGGAGATAGAAAAACTGGGTGCGGATAAAATTTATTTTTCAGGGTGTAATCCGGCTGTTCTTTTTGTTGAAGTTATTGCTTTTAACGATCTCGAATTACGTCGTATAGCTAACATTCAACACAATGCATGGAATTATCGCAAAATACTATTGTTGTTTGCAGTATCTGATACTGAAATTCGAATATATAATTGTCAAGCAAAACCAAACTATATTAGCTTAACAGAAAGACCTGAAAAGAAACTAAAAGAAATTGAAATATTTAGTTGTGATGAAAATTCAGATAGACATGCATTAACTGTTTTGGAAGAAGTTTTCTCTCGTATTGGAGTTGATTGCGGTTTACTTTGGACAACAGATTATGAAGTCAAAAAGAAAGTAAATATACAGAGAAGATTAGATAAATTTCTTGTTGAAAGTTTAATAAAAACAGCTAGTGCCTTAGAAAGAGATATTTCAGAAAAAGATATTATTCATGGTCTGTTGATGCGTTCGTTATTTATTTTATTCCTGGAGGATAAAGGAGCAGCGCAAGATGCTGGATTGTATCAAAATATTAAACCCGGTGCAACCTGTTATTTTGATATTTTGCAAGACATCGATGCTACTTATCGATTATATAATGAAGTCCAAATACATTTTAATGGGAATGTGTTCCCTGTTTTGAAAAACGAAAGAGAATTTGTCAAAACAGAACATTTAGAAATGATTCGCAGATGTTTTACTGATGGGGATATTTCTGGACAACCAAAGTTATTTAGTGATTGGAAACTTTTCAAGTTCGAAATTATACAAATTGAACTTCTTAGTGAAATTTATGAAAACTTCTTAGGTGAGCTAAAACGTGAAAAAGGACAATTCTATACACCATATAGTTTAGTGGAACTTATTTTAAAAGATAAACTACCCACAAATGATTCAAATTATAAAGTTAAAGTTTTAGATCCGGCTTGCGGTTCTGGCATTTTTTTGGTCGAAAGTTATAAACGACTCATTAAAAGGTGGAAATATTGCAACTCTGGTAAAAAAATTAGTTTTGAAGAATTAAAAGATATTTTACTAAATAATATTTATGGCATCGAGATTGACCCCACTGCCATAAAAGTAGCAGCATTTAGTTTGTATTTAGCGTTGGTAGATGAATTAGACCCAAAAACGCTTTGGATAGAAACCAATTATCAATTACCGTACCTAATTTATGATCCTGAAGATGTATTTATCGAAAATCAAGGCTTGAATTTATGGCGAAGAGATACAATTGGTGAGGTTAATGCTGATGAATTTGTGAAAGTAGATTTGGTTGTCGGAAACCCACCCTTTGGAACAAAAGATTTAGCTGAAAAATCTAAATCAATCTATGATTATTGCAAGAGGCTTAAATTTGGGAAAGAAATGGTTTTGCCATTTATGCATAAAGCTGTTAGCTTTGCTCCAAATGGTAAAGTTGCCTTAGTATTTAATACTAAAGTTTTAACAAATACCGAAAGGCCATTCCAAAATTTCAGAAAATGGTTGCTACAAGACAATCATGTTGAAAAGGTTTATAATTTGTCTATTTTTAGAAAAGCACCAAAAAATTTCGGAGGTCAGCTATTTACTTCTGCTGTAGGGCCTGTAAGTATAGTTTATTATCAACAAACACCACCTCAATTTCCTACTAAAACTATCGAGTATTGGGCTCCTAAAACCTATGTTAAGACTAATATGGTTGAAGGTGTAGTTATAGATAATTCCGATATTAAATTCTTGCCACGGGTTGAATGTCAAAAACCAGATACTAAAATTTGGAAAATTGCAATGTGGGGTGGCATACAAGATTTTAAATTGATTCAAAGACTCCTTTCGGATTCAACTAAATTAGATGACTTCTTAAAAAGCAATAATTGTAAAACGGGTTTAGGGCTACAATATTTAGATAAATCAACTAAGAAACTTGAAAAGGGTGAAAACATCCCAAATTGTTATATTATTCCTGATGATATTAATAGATTTATAAGCGATACGTTTTCAACAATAAATGATGGTTTGAGTGATAAATCAAAAATTCTCTATTCCAAATTCTATAAAACAAGCGTTGATAACTTGCCCTCCATAAAAGACTTTAGAAGACTTGGTGCTATTGATGTTTATGTATCTCCTCATTTAATTATTAAAGAAGGATTGAAAGATTGGAGAGTTTGTGCTTCCTATTTGAATAAAGACTGTTCGTTTAATAGTAAGATATTTGGAATATCACATAAAGATAAATCATTTCTGAAAGGACTAACCTGTTTTTTAAATTCATCATTAATAGAATATTTACTGTATATGCTTTCTGCTTCAATTGGTGTTGAAAGAGAAGAGATAAAACCAAATGAAATAAAATCATTACCCATCAAATTAAGTGACGCTGATTTAGATCATTTATGTAAACTTTTTGAGGAATATGAATCTTTAGACTATCTTATTCAAAAACAATCAATTAACGACTTCGAACAAGAAATAAATAAAATAATATTTAATAGTTTCAGCTTATCAAAGAAGGAAGAAATAATTATTAGTGATAGAATGACAATCGCTTTTTCTCAATTAAAATCAGGACTTAAATCTATCGCATTTCATCAAACCCTTCAATCGGAAAATCAAGCCTTTGCAGAAATACTTTGCAACGAATTAAATATTTTTTTATCGCAGTCGAAAACTATGGTAAGTGCGACTATTTACGATATTGGACTTCGTGATCCATTAAATTTAGTTGTTTTGCATTTTGGGGACAAAAATAAAAATACAGAAGTTAAGAATTTAGACTTTTTGAGGAAAAATTTAAAGAATATAGACCTTTATATGCTTCAACAAAAAAGCGATAGTATTTATGTTCAAAAACAAGTTCGATATTTCGATAATGACACAGTGTATTTGATAAAACCTAATCAAAAGCGTTTTTGGACACGCTCTCAAGCTATTGATGATGCTACTTTATTAATAACTGAAATCATTAATATGGAGGAAAATTAATGATGGACGGAAAGTTAAATGCAAAATATGCAGCAGATTTTAAAAATATCTTTCGAATTCATTGTCTAACATTATTAGCAGAAGCATATCAAGATTTAAAGGACAAGTTAATTGTAACTATTGACTGGGAAGAAGAAAATATTTCTGCTAATATATTTAACTATATCGACAGGTGTACAAATTCAATTGTTTGGAATATCAATATATCCGATGAGTTTAGAATTTATAATGACACTATTCTAAAAGGTGAAAAGTCTGCAAAAACAGCTCCCCGAATAGATTTAAGATTAACAACTAATTGGGTTGAAGCAGAGGTTAAGTTGTTGTTTTATGTAGAGGCAAAAAATTTGGTTGAAAATGATTATTATAAAAGCGGAAGACAAACAAAAATTTATGCAAAAGAAAAACATGAACGATACATAAATACCGGAATTGATAATTTTATTTCAAATAGATATCCATATGGTTGTATCTTAGGTTATGTTTTACTGGGGAATTCGAATCGAATTGTTGATAAAATCAACATCTGTTTGGATAATAAAAGCCGAACTGACGAATATCTAAAACCAATTGAAAATCCAGTTCGTAATTTAGAGTATTGTTATCAATCAACTCATTGTAACGGACTCGAATTAAATCACTTCCTTTTACAATTTTCAGTTTAACATGGAACTAAAACCGTATCAACAGCAAGTAATCAACGACATAACACTTTTTTTGGAACACATTCAGGAAACCAAAGACCTGAAAGAATCATACTATGATTTTTGGGTAAAACACCCCAGAACACCTTTATTTCCGTTTTCG
>JBBQSH010000247.1:0-4130 GCA_038214015.1 Ignavibacteriales bacterium
TCTACCTGCAGTGATAGCAGGGAACAACTGCCAAGATTATTTAAAATACTAAACGAACTTAACTACGATGTTAACACAATTACTCTAATTGGTGTTAACAGGGAAAAGCATGGCTTATCTAACGAAGCAGATGGACTTGAATTAGAATTTGTCCCAACAATTATTTTTTACAAAGACGGAAATGAAATTGGAAGAATAGTTGAAACTCCCGCTGAAAGTTTGGAGAAGGATTTGCTTAGAATTATAAGCTAACGAAACGACAATCCCGTGTCCTTTTTTATTTGGTGATTGGCAAGTATTAAAATAAAATTTAACTTGACTTTAACGAGTTTATTCTTTTGTTTTGAAGTGTTATTAAAGAGGTATTGGTGAGATCAGTTCTTAAACTTTTATATGTAGCTGAAAATACTTTGGCACGATTGTTTACCCCCCCCCACTTTTATTTATTTACCGGGGAGTAAATAATGGTAATGATATTTTTATACCTGTTTATTACTCTTCCGAATGAAACTTTTCAACTTCTATTTTTATTACAAAAAAATTCCTGCTCATTTAACCTTGAGCATTCTATTTTTAATATTAAGTTTTATCCTACAGGTTTTACGTAGCTTAAGAAAAAGCAAAAAGTTTAATTATGCCTTCATCTAAAGGAGATTTTTTATGAAAACATTTTTTATTTATTTAATTGTATTTAATGGTTTTATTGTTTTTCCTCAAACACCAGTCCCGATGGACTTTTTTCCGTCTGCGGTTGGCAATGTTTGGGAGTATAGTGGTCAGTGGGGTGGAAGAGTAGAAATTTATAAAGACTCAACTGACCAGGATAGTATTCGTTTTGTTTACATCAAGTTCAACAATGATTTTATTTCTTATCCATTCTTTAAAATTGACAATAGATTAAACCAAATAATTCTTGATCCTACTGGCTTAAATTGGCTGTATTACAAACTTGATGCTGATACAGGTGATCACTGGATGGTAAGACCTGAAACTTCGGAAGTTCAGAGATTAGAAGCTTTAGTCCTTGCAAAATATCCATTTATTTGTTTTGGCAGACCATCAACATTTATAGAAATTATGTACTTCGAACTTCCAAGAGGAGACACAGTTATTAATGAAAATGCCTGGCCAAGATTTATAGAAGTACTTGCAGAAGGGATTGGCGAAATTATGTACATTGATCAAGAAGGAGGCGGACCTTATAAAACTTTAGAAGGATGTATTATTAATGGTGATACGCTGGGCACAATAACTTCAGTTAATGAAAATATTATTTCAGTTAATTCTTTCGAGCTTTTTCAAAATTATCCAAACCCTTTTAATCCTGGTACAACCATTGAATACAAACTGAGTGAATCTGAAAATGTTAAATTAACAATTTATTCTCTTTTAGGTGAAGAGATTGCAGTTTTAGTTGATGAATTTCAGACTGCGGGTATTCATTCAATTAAATTTGATGCTTCATCTGCTGTCGGCAATCTGCCGAGCGGTATTTATATATACCGGCTTTCAGCAGGGAAAAATTATTCGGCTAAAAAAATGTTATTGCTCAAATAAATAAATTATTTGACACACCTTTTTGAGAAAAATATTCAAGAGGGATTTTAAATTTAATAATGGAGTTAAAAATGAATCGGGTTATTTCGTTTTTAATAGTGTTTATTATGTTCTTTAGCATCGAAGTTTTTACACAAACAGAAGAAATGAGTTGCATAACAAATTATACTGAAACTAATTGGAATGGACAAATTGGTGGTTTATACTTACCATCAGAAGGAACAATAAAAGTATTATTAGTATTTGCACAATTTCCTGATGATAATTATGATGTAAACAATACTAGCTGGACAAAAAACCAAGCGCCAGCAGATATGAATAACTGGGTAGATGAAACCTGGAATGCAAATGCAACTACAGGTTATTTAACCGATTATTTTAATGATATGTCATTTAATAAATTAAAATTTATTGGTAAAGAGGTTTTTAAAGTGTCACCTCATTCAAGACAATGGTATCTTGATAGTACTAAACAAAGAGGTTTTATCCACAAAGAAATAATTCAACAACTTGATCTAACCTGGGATTTTGGTCAATTTGATAACTGGGATTACAATGGCAATTATGTACACATTAACCAATCTGATGGTGTCGTTGAAATGATAATTTTTATTTGGAGAAATATTGCTCATGATTTAACAGATCCTTTAGTTTATCAAAAATTGGATATGGGCAGATATGGAAGTATAGGTGGATCTGATTTCACAGTCGATAATGGTTTAAGGACAATTAAAGGCGGATTTGGTGGTTCTGGCAGTACCCCTTATGGTTCAGGCGCAACATTAACAGATTGGTTTAGTGAAAATATGTTCAGGTTTGCGATACATGAATTTGGACATTATTTACAAGGTGGTAATAGCCAGCATGTTGGCTACGGTTTTTGGGGTCTTCTTTCCGGCTGGGGTGTTAAAAGCTATGTTGCAAATGCTTTTGAAAGGTATAGACTTGGATGGATAAATTTAAATACAGTTCAAAATTCACCTAATCAAACAATCTCAAATGCAACATTACCTGATTACATAACTACTGGTGTTGCTTATAGATTTGTTGTCGATGCTGCCACTAATCAATATATTTATATTGAAAACCACCAAAAACAATCGATCTGGGAAACAACTATGGCTTACCCTAATAGAACGATAGAAAATGGTATTTACGTTTTAAGACAAGATGGTGCAAGTGGCGATAATAAATTTATTAGATGCCTTGCTGCTGATGGACGATATAATTGGACTGTAAATCAAAGAATTCAAAATCCTTGGGGAACTGGATTGTTACCAGTATTTAAAATGCTTAATCCTGATAGAGTTAATGGTTATACTGATTTAGATTGGATACCCTGGTGGTGGAATGGAATATATCAAGGAGAAGCAGCAATTCATTTTATTGAGGATGCAAATGGAAACCCAGTTATAAACATTCCAAATGAAGGTGATGGGACGGACGCTTTCAGAATGGAGTACAACCAAATGTTTTCACCTTACAGTAATCCAAATTCACAAGATAAAAATAAAACTTCCACTCCATTTGGTTTTAATATTAATGGTTTTAATGAACAAGGGGTTGCTTCTTTAGATTTATATGTTGGCACTTCTCTGGTCGGACCACCATCTAAACCCCAAAACATTAATCTGATTAGAAATAATAAGTATGATTTAGTAAGAGTAACTTGGGATGCGAATGGAGAATCAGATATTTCGCTATATGAAGTTTCTCGAATGGTACAGGAGTTTGGTCCAATATGGGAAATAATTGGTACAACAACCGGTACTTTTTTTATTGATCCTGAAATGCTTTATGCCCCAAACGGCGGATTAGTTCATTCAAACTATAGAGTAAGGGCTAAAGACACACAAAATAAATATTCAGTATACAGTGATGTTGCACAAATAAGAACTGAACCATTAGGTAAAAAATCAATAAATTCATTTTCTATTGATAATTATGAATTGTCCTCAAACTATCCAAATCCATTCAATCCCAGTACACTCATAAACATTGCTGTTAAAGACGCTGGGTTAGTTAACTTAAAAGTTTATGATATTTTGGGAAGCGAAGTTGCAACTCTTGTTAATGAAACAAAAGAAGCTGGTAACTTTGCAGTTGAGTTTAACGCAGCAAATCTGCCAAGCGGTGTTTACATTTATACTTTGCAAGTAAATGGTTTCACATCAAGTAAAAAAATGTTGTTAATGAAGTGATGTAATCACTTTATTATAAAATCCCTTTGGGACAAATAATGAAATAACATTTCTAAAAAAAGGACACGAGCAACCTCGTGTCCTTTTGTTTGGTGATTAGCAAGTATTAAAATAAAATTTAACTTGACTTTAAAGAGTTAATTCTTTTGTTTTGAAGTGTTATTAAAGAGGAATTGGTGGAAACAGTTCTTAAAAGTTTAGATGTAGCTGAAAATTCTTTGGCACGATTGTTTACCCCCCCCCCATTTTTACTTATTTACTGGGGAGTAAAAAATGGTACTGATAATAATATGTCCGCTTATTATTCTTCCATATGGAATACTTGCAAAGTTTAATAATACAAAGACGGTTAAACTGTCTTTCAATCAATTC
>JBBQSH010000248.1:0-4101 GCA_038214015.1 Ignavibacteriales bacterium
AGACACGATTGAGTTTGTTATAACTGACAACAACTCGGTTTACATAACCAAACAGTTTATTTTGCAATATTCTTTACCAACAGAATATAAGTTAGAACAGAATTATCCAAATCCATTTAATCCAGCAACAAAGATTCGTTATAGTATTCCAAATGTCATCCTTCGACAAGCTCAGGGTGACAACTTTACAACGCTAAAGGTTTATGATATTCTTGGAAATGAAGTAACCACATTAGTAAACGAACAAAAAGAACCCGGTTATTATGAAGTGGATTTTAATGCCTCGCAATTTGCAAGCGGAGTTTATGTTTGTCGATTGCAATCAGGAAACTTCATTTCAACTAAGAAGATGATGGTTTTGAAATAAGTTTATTTAAGCAAAGCAGAATGGAATCCAACAAGATTCCAACTAACAATACTGATTATATGTGTTCACCATAAATCTTTTCTAATAAATCAGAAAGAGTTTTCTTTTCAGTATTGGAGAGAGTGGAGGATATGAAATTTTCCAAAGCCTTAATTTCAGGATGAGCTTTATCTAAAAGTTTAATTCCTTTTTCGGTAATACGAGTCATAGAAAGTCTTTTATCTTCGGTTGAATGAAATCTTTCAACCAGCTTATCCCTCATCAATCTATCGATAATTCTTGTTACATCCGGTGCCGGTTCAATCATTCTGGAAATAATATCACAACGCGGATGACCATTTGGATAAACTCCCTTTAGAATACGAAGCACATTATATTGCGGGAAAGTCAATCCAGACTTACTCATAACTTCATCGTGTTTGGTACGCAGAAAATAAGATGTTACAAAAATATTTAATGCAACTTCCTGGTCTAAGCTTTCAAACTTTGTTTGTTTAAGCCATTGTTTAAGTTTTTCGCCCATACGTCTTTCAATTAATTTAATGTGTTATCACACCAAAACTAACTTTATATCAATCTAATTCAAAGTTAAAACTTCTGTTGGGAGACTCTAATCATTTATAAAAAAGGAGTATTGGAGTTATGAAACATTGGATTAAAGAATTTTCTTTATTTGGTTTCTCATTATTCCAGTATTCCACAATTCCGGTTAATAATTTGCATAGCATTCTCAACTCATTATTGTTATTTTTAATCAACATAAAGGAACATTTTTCAGTTATATGATATTTCTTAATCCCGCAATTTTATTCGGTTTGCTTGCTGCATCGATCCCGGTAATTATTCACTTATTCAATCTTAGAAAACTTAAAAAGATTGAATTTAGTACGCTCGCATTTTTAAAAGAACTGCAAAAGAACAAGATCAGAAAAATAAAACTTAAACAATGGATCTTGCTCGCACTTAGAGTGTTAATTATTTTATTTGTTGTTATGGCTTTCGCTCGTCCCGCTTTGCAATCTATACAAATTGGTGGAACAACATCTGCAGCAAAAACAACAGCAGTCTTTATTCTTGATGATACTTTTAGTATGTCTGTTGTTGATCAGAAAGGATCATATTTCAATCAGGCAAAAGAAATTTTAAAGCAGGTTATTTCTCAGCTTCAAGAAGGCGATGAAGTTGGGGTGATATTAGTCTCAAATCCAAATTCTGAAAATAAACTTTCATTAAACTTATCTGAGTTTTTAAAAAATGTTGATCAGTTTGATTTATCATTTGCATCTGGCGATTTGAATTCAGCAATAACAAAAGCGGCGCAGCTTATTTCTGAAAGTAAAAACTTTAATAAAGAGATTTATGTTTTATCAGATTTTCAAAAAAATAAGATCACAAAAGAAAATCTTAATAATGATTTAAGTGAATTGTTAAACGAAAGTGTTAGACTTTATTCCTTTGATTTATCAGACAAAGATGTTTTTAATCTTGCTGTGGATGAGTTGAAAATTAATAACCAGATTTTTGAAAAAGACAAACCAGTAAGTTTCTCGGTAACCCTAAGTAATAATTCTAAGAAAGATGTTAGCAGTGCGGTAGTTTCGCTATTTATAGATGATGAACGAGCCGCACAAAAAAGTTTTGATGTGAATGCCGGACAATCAGCGATCGTTGAGATTGAGGCTACTCCTAAAACAACAGGTTTTATTGATGTTGTTGCTGAAATAGAAACCGATGAAATTGAGCAGGACAATAAACGATTTGCAAGTTTGTACATCCCAGAAAAAACTTTTGTTGGATTGTTTTCCGAAAATCCAAATGATTTAACTTTTGTTGATCTTGCTTTACAAACTGCTGGAGAAAGCAAGTACGAGATTGAAAGAAAAAATATTAACCGGCTAACGACTCAACAGTTAAGTAAATATCAAACTATAATTATTGCAGCAAATTCAATTTCATCTGGAATCGAACAGCTAAAGAATTATGTTCAAAATGGCGGCGGTTTGATTCTATTTCCCTCATCAAATCAAGATGCTATTAGATTGAATCAACTTTATGCTCAGTTAGGATTAAGAATAAGTTCTTCATTCGTTGGTAAAGTAAGCAGTACTGATTTAAAAATTAAGTTTGATAAAACTGATTTTAATCATCCGGTTTTTCAAAATATTTTTCAGAATGATGAAAAGAAAAAGTATGAATCACCTGAAATTAATGCTTATTATAAATTAACATCATCCGGTAATCAGATAATTTCTTTGGTTGATGGATCACCTTTTTTAAGTGAGTTTAAAATTGGGAAGGGGAAAATATTTGTTTTTAACTCTTCACCAGTTTTAAGCTGGAGTGATTTTCCGATCAAAAGTATTTTTGCTCCCCTGATGAACAAATCAGTCGCTTATCTTTCATCAAAAGAAAGAGATGAGAATGTTTTTCATGCTGGCGAAGAAGTAAATATCAATTTGAAGAACACAAATGTATCTCAGATTAAAATTGTAAAACCAAATAAGTCAGATGAGTTTATAAATCTGAAAGATTATTCAGGTAGAGATTACTTAGCATATTCAAACACAAATCTTGCTGGATCTTATAAGTTTTATTCTGGTGAAAATCAGATTGAAAATATTTCAATCAATACTGATCCAACTGAATCTAAAACTGAATATGTTAATGAATCCGAATTTGAAAATTATCTTGAACAAATAAAGTTCGCTGGCAAATTTATTTCAATCGATAAAGAAGAAAATATTACAGAAAAAATAATGCAGGCAAGATTTGGCTCCGAGTTGTGGAGATATTTTTTACTCGTTGCAATTATTTTAGCATTGGTTGAAATGACAATTGCAAGAAATGCAAAAAAGGATTTAGAAGGATTGGTGTGATGTCATTTCGACCGAAGGGAGAAATCTGTTTTATTAATAGTTAAGGATTTCTCACCCGATGAATCGGGGATTCGCAATGACATAACAAAATAAAATACATTATGATAGAAATAACAAAAAAGATAGTTGAACGGGCAATGCTCGTTGCACTTGATACAAAGGAGTTCAGCAAAGAAGTAGTTGAAGAACATCTTGCAGAACTTGAAGAACTGGCTAACACAGCTGGAGCGGAAACGATTTTTAAGATCATTCAGAGTAAAGCAAGAATGGATTCCGCTTTTTACATTGGAAAGGGAAAAGCAGAAGAACTTGCACAGCTTGTTGAGTTGAATGAGATCAACATAATTATTTTTGATGATGATTTAACCCCTGTGCAAGTAAGAAATCTTTCTGATCTTTTTAAAAGAAAAGTTATTGATAGAAGCGGATTGATTCTGGATATTTTTGCATCTCGTGCAAAAAGTAAAGAAGCAAAAACTCAGGTTGAACTTGCACAGCTTCAATATCTTTTGCCAAGATTAACAAGAGCATGGACTCACTTATCGAAACAGTATGGCGGAATCGGGACTAAAGGTCCTGGTGAAACACAAATTGAAACTGACAGAAGAATCATCCGTACACGCATTGCGCATCTCAAAGAAAAACTGACTGAGATTGAATCACACAGAATTACTCAAAGTGCAGGAAGAAAAAATTTAACAACAATTGCAAGTGCATGATACACAAATGCAGGCAAATCAACTTTATTTAATTTGCTAACAAGTGCTGATGTTTTTGCTGAAGATAAATTATTTGCTACGTTAGATTCAACAACGCGATCGCTTGAGGTACACGATACGGAAAAGATTTTGATAAGTG
>JBBQSH010000249.1:0-4063 GCA_038214015.1 Ignavibacteriales bacterium
TTTTACCTGTAACAATAAAAACTATATTCTTTGCATTGTTTATTACACTGCCTGTTAGTGTAATTCTTTTCTGAGAAGAGACGGGATGGACAGCAGTAGAACAAATCCTTTTATCATCAATTAAATTCATTTGATCTGGGAATATTGATGCGGTGTGTCCATCTTCACCAAGACCAAGCATTATCAAATCAAACTTTGGAATATCATCTTCAATTTGAACATTATTTTTTATTGTTTTACTGTAACGCGCAGCTTCTTCAAGTGGATTAGCTTCACCACGAATTCTAAAGATATTTGTATCAGTTATTTGCAGTTTGCTTAATAACGAATCGTAAGCCATTTTATAATTGCTTTCATCACTTGAAGGTGGAACGCAACGTTCATCGCCCCAGAAAAAATTTATTTTACTCCAATTTATTTGATCTTTATAATTAACGGATAGATATTTAAATAGATTTCTGGGTGTGCTGCCGCCGGATAGAACTAAATTAAACTTTTTGTCTTCTGAATCAACTTCGCTTTTTAATAATTGTGAAAACTGTTCGGATAGTTCATCCAAGGAATTAAATATTTTTACATCATAACTCACAATAAACTCCGTCATCCGCTAAGTTTTTACACGGATATCGCCAGGTCATATCAGCTTCTTCAATTAGAGTATCCGCATTCTCAGGTCCCCACGTGCCCGCAGGATAACCAAACAATGGAACATCTTTATCATTATTCCAACATTCAATAATTGGAGTTAAAAATTTCCAGGCTTCCAATACTTCTTCTGTTCTCGCAAACAAAGTTGCATCACCTTTCATTGTATCGTGTAGTAAACGTTCATAAGCAGAAGGGATTCTTTGATTCGAAAGATCAGAATAATGGAAATCCATATTTACACTCTGCACATCAAAACCGACGCCCGGTGTCTTCATCCTAAACTTTAGTAAAATTCCTTCATCGGGCTGAATTCTAATTATAAGCTCATTGCAAGTACGACAAACATCATGTTGTGCAAATAAAAAATGCGGAGTAGGTTTAAAATGAATTACAACTTCTGTAACTCTTGTTGGCAATCTCTTTCCTGTACGAATATAAAATGGAACACCCCCCCAGCGCCAGTTATCAATATAAAATTTTAATGCCGCGTAAGTTTCAGTTACCGATTCCGGGTTTACTCCTTCTTCATTACGATACCCGAGAACTTGTTCATCTTTAATTTTCGACGACAAATACTGTCCGCGAATTGCAACATTTTTTACTTCTTCTTTTTTAATCGGGCGTAATGATTGAAAAACTTTTAAGATTTCATTGCGTATTGCATTTGGTTCAAGAGATGACGGCGATTCCATTGCAGCTAAACCTACAACCTGGAGTAAATGATTCTGAACCATATCCCGCAATGCACCGGAGGATTCATAATATCCACCGCGCTTTTCTACACCAATGTTTTCTGCAGAAGTTATTTCAATATGATTAATATAGTTTCTGTTCCAGAGCGGTTCAAATATTCCGTTCGAAAATCTTGTAACTAAAAGATTCTGAACAGTTTCCTTCCCAAGATAATGATCAATTCTGAAAATTTGCTCTTCATTCCAATCCTTCAGTAATTCATCTTTTAATTTTAATGCTGATTGTAAATCATAGCCAAACGGTTTTTCAATGATTAATCTTTTCCAACCATCATCCTGTTTATTCAATCCAACTTCGGCAAGGTTTTGTGGGATAATTCCATATAAACTTGGTGGAGTTGATAAATAAAAAACTGTATTCCCACTTATAGAATTATTGGTTCTAAGCTCAGTTATTTTTCCCTTAAGCTTTTTAAATGATTCCTTATCCTTAAAGTCGATAGTTGTATAAAATATTTTTTTGATAAATTCATCAATCTTGGAATTATCATCAATTTCTTTAAACTCATTTATAGCTGATTTCATTTTATTTCTAAATTCATCATCGGTAAACGCAGACCTAGAAACACCAAGCATAATAAATTTATCCGGCAGCATATTTTGCACATACAGCGAATAAATAGCTGGCACTAATTTTCGTTTTGTAAGATCGCCCGAGGCACCAAAGATCACATAGATTTGATTGTATTTGTTATTCATGATTGATATCACTTTTTGTCTTTACAGCATGTCCACCAAATTGATTTCTTAGCGCAGCTAATACTTTCATTGCAAACGATTCATCCTGCCGTGATTGAAATCTTGCATAAAGCGAAGCAGTGATAACATTAGCCGGCACCTCAAAATCCATAGCTGTTTGAACAGTCCATCTGCCTTCGCCGCTATCCTGAACATAATCTTCAAGTTTTTCCAATTTAGGATCGTCTTTGAAAGCATTTACTGCAAGTTCTAAAAGCCATGAGCGAACAACACTTCCATATTGCCACGCATCGGCTATTTTTGTTAAGTTGAGATCATAAGGAGCTTTTTCAAGAATTTCAAACCCTTCTGCATAAGCCTGCATCATTCCATATTCAATTCCGTTGTGAACCATTTTAACAAGATGCCCGGTACCGGACTGACCGCAATAAACATAACCCTTATCTGGAGCTAATGCTTTGAGGATTGGTTCAACATATTTTGCTGCTTCCTCATCACCACCGTACATCAAGCAATAACCATTTTGTAAACCCCACACGCCGCCGCTTGTTCCGCAATCCAAATAGTGGATTCCCTTTTCAGCGGCTTTGAGGGCACGCTGTTGAGTGTCTCGCCAATAAGAATTACCTCCGTCAATTATTATATCATCTTTTTTTAAAAGTCCGAGTAAGGCATCCAGATTTTCATCAACAGGTTTTCCGGAAGGGACCATTAACCAAACAACTTTTCTTTGAGGAAGTTTTTCAACTAACTCTTTAAATGAGTAAGAAGCAATTGCTCCTTTTTTTGCTATCTCATCTATTTTTGATTTACTGCGATTAAAAACGACAACTTCATGCTTATGCAATAAAAGGCGTTGAACCATATTATAGCCCATTTTACCTAAACCGATAAATCCAATTTTCATAATGACCTCATATTATTTTGTTTTTATATGTAAAACTTATCCAAGATTGCTTTGCTTATCAAAATCTAAATAGTTTTTGATAGTACTGTTTATTTTAATATCTCATAAAAAGCTCTTAATAATTTTAGCCGCCGTCAGCAAATTGCGGATATAGTGTCATGCCTCCATCTATGTAAATAAGTACGTCTGTCATAACATTTTTCCTTTAAGTTTATCATCTAAATAAATTATGAGCGGTTCTTAAATATTAGTGATAATGATTTTCAGTTCAGCATTATCTTTTTTCAATATATAATTTTTAATATCAGTACGCATAACCTTCACCTAAAAATATCATTGATACGAAGCCCTCCATTTACATATCCGATCCCATGTGCATTTTTCCGCTGCTGTCAGTATGCGTTTTCATGAAAAGTCTTTCAGATATTATGACAATAAGAATACCCACGAAAGAAACGATAAGAATAAGAGGATCGCTCTTAAACTTTAGAATTATAAAGGCAATAAGAATAACAGCATCAAAAAGTAATGCGAGTAAGGGAACGATGGGATTAGCACTCACTTCCTTTCTCAGGAATCTAAAGAGCCCCCAATGAACAGCAATATCCATAACCAGGTAAAAAATAGCGCCGATTGCGGCAATTCTAGTTAGATCGAATAGAATAGTCAGTATTATCGCAAGTGAAACGGTAAATAAAAGCGCCGGGTTACTGAATTTAAATTGTAAATTAGGAATTTGTTTCATCTTGCTCAGCATAGCCAGTAATCGGGACGCAGAAAAAACACTGGCGATTAATCCGGATACGGTGGCGACGATGGCTAATATTACAGTAAACCATAATCCCAAATTACCGAACACCGGACGGGTAGCTTCTGCAAGTGCGTAATTTTTTGCTTTAATGATGTCCGGTATGCTTAGGTTTGCTGAGACAGACAAAGCTAATGACACATAAATAACCATACAAATTAATACTGAAATAATTATGGAACGCCCTATGTTTTTGTTTGGGTTTACAATATCATCGCCTTGGTTGGTAATTGTTGTAAATCCCTTATA
>JBBQSH010000250.1:0-3931 GCA_038214015.1 Ignavibacteriales bacterium
AAAATTCATTCTTAGAAAAGGTCAAAATAACCAAAAATTATTGTAATAATTTTTGTAAGTACTAATCGAAGTTAAAGAAATCAGGAACGAAAATCTAAGTGAGAGAAATTAATTTTATTTATAAAATACTTGACAGAAAAAATATTATTCAATTCTCCAAGCACTCCTACATTTCATTTACTTTGCGCCATGACCTTTGCTCTATGCTCTAACATAAACCGTCAAACATTGTACATCATCCATCACTTCTTCCCCGTATGCCCAAATCCACCCTGACCACGACTTGATGAATTTAAATCTTTTACAGCAACCATTTTTGCAATATAAACTTTAGAAACTATTAACTGAGCGATTCTATCGCCTTTAGATATTTTAAAATCTTCTTTACCAAAGTTCATCATAATTATTTTTACTTCACCACGATAATCAGAATCAATTGTTCCCGGAGAGTTTAAAATTCCGATACTATGATTTGCAGCTAATCCGCTTCTTGGTCTTACCTGTATTTCATATCCCAAAGGAATTTCAACTGAAATATCTGTTGGAATTAACTCAACTTTTCCTGGTCCAATAATCACATCATCTTTAATTGCTGCGCGAATATCCATACCAGCACTTCCTGGAGTTGCATAATGTGGAAGTGGAACATCTAAGTAATCTTCACTTAATCTTTTAACTTTTATCTTGATCTCGTCAGACATTTATCTCCGTAATAATTTTGTTTTTATAAAATTCATTTCATTTTTTTCAAATACGTTCATAAAGATGAAAGAAATAAAGATGATCGCTAGAATTATTTTGTAATAAATATTTAAAAATCCACCATACATTAATAAGTAGTAAACTGTTCCAACAAATAGTATAGCTAATCCAATCTTAAAAAGTTTGTAATAATCATAATTAATTTTATAATACTTTTGAGTTACGATATAATAACCCGCAGCCATAACAAAATAACTTAACAGCGTTGCAAGTGCGGCGCCCATAATATTTAGGTATGGTATAAGTAAATAATTTGCGATTACATTAGTGATTGCGCCTGCGCCTGCAACAATCGGAGCGTAAATACTTTTTTCTTCTATGTAAATTCCTGCAGAAAAAACCACGTACAAACCATTAAATAAATACGCAAGTAATATTACAGGAACAATGTATAAACCTGCCCAATACTTAATCCCGATTATAGATATACCTGCAAAGTTGATTTTTACAATATCAGAAATGAACAACGACAGAAGGACAAACATCAAACTTCCAACAATTGTAAAGTAAGTAAGAACCTTTGAGAATATTTCTTTTGCATTTTCTTCTTTAGCATTTGTTAAAAAGAATGGCTGCCACGCATACTGAAACATATTTACAAACAACATCATAAAAATACCGAGTTTGTAATTTGCTTTGTAGATGCCAACCGTTTTTATATCAGTTAACTTTTCTAAGATAGGAACATCTATAACTTGTACAAGCATCATACCCAATCCAGCAGGAAGATAAGGCAAACCGAACTTCATTAATCTTTTAAATAAAACTTTATGAAAACTAAATTTAATATTCTTAAGTAAAGTCGGGATTAATAGTAAAAATGCCAAAATGGAAGCAGCCAGGTTACTTATAAATATTGCTTCGATTCCCCATTTTAATTTAACAATTAGAAAAACATTCAGAGCTATATTAAAAAGTATGCTTACAATCTTTATGAATGAAAATAATTTTGCTTTACGTTCAAGACGCAGTTTTAAAAAAGATATCACACTATTTGCATCAAAAAATAAAATGAGTGCTGACAGCGAAATAAGGTAAGTTAGATTTAATGAAAGTTCTACAAATCCAGCAATTGGATTTTTAAGCAAAACAAGTAAACCACAAAAAACTACTGAAGTAAAAAGCACACTTAAAAATGGAGTCGAGAAATTATCTTTTTCATCACCTATATCTTTAAATGCTGCATACTTTAAAAATGCTGCATCCATTCCATAAATAAAAATTATATTGAACAATGCGATGTAAGAATAGATAAGAATCACAGCGCCATAATCAGCAGGAGCAAAAACATTTGTGTAAAACGGAACCAGGATAAAATTAAGAAATCTGCCCAGCATCGTGCTGATGCCGTAAATTGCAGTATCCTTAGTTAGTTCTTTTAATTTTTCTTTCATTTAATTAACTCAAACTGACCTTTATAAATATAGTTTGTTCATTAGTACCATTTCTAAGAATAATTTCTTTGGACAATGGTTACAAACAATGGGATCATTTTGAGTCCTTTTCTAAAGTGTTTCTTCACTTTTTTTTTACAACATTCTGATGTCATCCTGAGCGAAGTCGAAGGATGAAGGTGTATATTAATTTCATAAAAGGTCACACTTCGACTGCGCTAAGTGTGACATAATGTTTTTTCTTTTTATGAAACTTAATTTTAAAACTTTTTAGCACTTATTTATAATTTGGTTAGTATTAATGATCAACTTGCGCTACTTAAATTTTTATCTCAAGTGAGATGTCTAAGGCTTTTACACTATGAGTTAATGCGCCAACGGAAATAAAATCTACTCCGGTTTCTGCAATCGCCTTTACCGTATCTAAATTCACTCCTCCAGATGCTTCAACCTTACATTTTCCGTTTATTAATGCAACCGCTTTTTTCATTTCATCAAGCTCAAAGTTATCGAGCATTATTACATCAGCTTTAGTAGTTAATGCTTCCTCAACTTCTTTTAGATTTTTTGTTTCTACTTCTATCTTAAATTTTGTGCGATGTTTTTTATTATACTTTACACAAGCTTCAACTGCTTTTGTTATCGAGCCAGCAACTTCAATATGATTATCTTTTATTAAAAACATATCATATAAACCAATACGATGATTTTCACAATCGCCGAGTTTAACTGCCATTTTATCTAAAGTACGCAAACCGGGAACAGTTTTTCTTGTATCAATAACCTTTGCTTTTGTATGCTTAACTATTTCAGCATAACTATTTGCGGATGTTGCAATGCCGCTCATTCTTTGTAAAAAATTTAATGCAGTTCTTTCTGCAGTTAGCAAAGATTGTGCTTTCCCAGAAACGATTGCAGCAACATCACCAAATTTTACTTTAGAGCCGTCTTTAATTTTTAATTCAAATTTTATTTTAGAGTCAACTGTTCTAAAAACAGCTTTAGCAATTTCTAATCCGGCAATAATACCATCGGCTTTTACCAGAAATTTTCCAACAGCTTTTTTTGATTTTGATATTGTGGCTCTGGTTGTGATGTCACCGGTTTTAAAATCTTCTTTAAGTGCAGATGAAATTACTCTGGAAATATTTTTATCAATTTTATTCATATAACATAAAAAGAAACGTTAACACTCGGTATTTATTTTTACAAACCTAAAAATTCAAATGACGTCAGTCTGAGCGAGTTGAAGACTGACAATTAATAACAAAGTCACACTTCGACTTCGCTCAGTGTGACAACTACATTATTTTTAACAAAAACCTGAAACACATCTTACTCATAATATTTTTTTACTGCATCTATAAATAATTTTGGTGCACGTGTTGGACGATTTGTTTTTGCATCAAGAAAAGCTAATTCAACATATCCCTCACAAATAACTACATCTCTTTCTTTAGCCTTAATGATATGATCAATATGAACTTTTACAGTTGGTAATTTTTCAACACGCGTTTCAATCAATAATAGTTCATCATAAAATGCTGGTTGAAAAAAATGAATTTTAGTTTCTATAACCGGCATAAAGAATCCACTTTTCTCAATCAACTCATAAGGTAATCCAACTTCTCGCATCATTTCGGTTCTGCCAACTTCAAAGTATTCAAAATATTTTCCGTTGTATGCAAATCTCATTTGATCTGTATCTGCATATCTAACACGAACTTCTGTAAAATGTTTTTGCATATTAATTAAATTAATTTTTTTATTGAAGG
>JBBQSH010000251.1:0-3920 GCA_038214015.1 Ignavibacteriales bacterium
AGTGATATGGAGCAGAGTTCAATAGAATTGATTGATGCTTTATATGAAATGAAGGTTAAGAAATAAGTTTCAGTTAAGAATTAAATACTGAGAATCAAAAATGATAAAAAAGAAAAAAATACCTGAAGCAACCATTCCTACGGCTTCTATGGCTGATATCGCATTTCTTTTGCTTCTGTTTTTCCTTGTTGCCACTGTGATTGATGTTGATACTGGTCTTGGATTAACATTACCTGAAATAGTTGAGAATCAAGAAGAAGTCAAAGTTGATCCAAATAGAATGGCAGCAGTACTTGTTAATGAAAATGGCGATGTTCTAATAGATGGTAATGTTGTTCCGGTTTTTCAAATTAAAGATTTGTTAAAAGCCAGAATTGCAAGTAAAAATGACTTACCAAAAAATAAAAAGATGATTGTATCTCTTAAGACAGATAGAAAGACAGTCTATAATGTTTATATCGCAGCATTAGATCAAATCAAACAAGCTTATTTTGAAGTAAGAGATGAATACTCAAATGGTAAGTATGGTAAAAAGTATGGTGATCTTAATGAGGAACAGCAAGGAGACGTAAAAGATGTTGTTCCGATTATTATCTCCATTGCTGAACCAGAATTAGTAAAAAAATAGCAGAGGAATTAAAAAATGCATTTTGAAAAAAGAAGAGCCAATTCAAAGACGGAAATTCCGACTTCTTCAATGCCGGATATTATTTTTATGCTTCTGTTGTTTTTTATGGTTACTACAACAATGAGAGAAGTTGAAGTGCTTGTTAGTTTTAAACTTCCTGAAGCTAAGGCTATTGAGAAAATAGAGAATAAAAGATTGGTCCAGTACATTTGGGTCGGAAAAGACAAGAGAGTTCAGATAAATGATTCAATTGTTAAAATGGAAGACATTCAAAATATTATGTACAATAAACGTGTTGAACTACCTAATGTGATTGTTTCTCTTAGAGTTGATCAATCTACAGATATGGGTTTTGTAACCGATATTCAGCAAGAATTAAGAAAAGCATCCGCCTTAAGAATTAATTATTCGGCTATGATCAAAGTTTAATTATAAATTTGTATCTATTTAATTTAAGGCAGGTTTGAATTTTATTCGCCTGCCTTTTTCAATTTATCGAAGGTATTATGAATTTAAAAGATAAAATAAATCAGGATTTGAAAGACACTATGAAGTCCGGAGACAAAATAAGACTTAGCGTTGTAAGATCTATTAGGGCATTAATACTTGAATTTGAAAAGAGTGGTGCTGCTAAAGAACTTACCCCGGAAGATGAGTTAAAAATGCTTACCACTGCGGCAAAGAAACGAAAAGATTCTATCGAGCAATTTCGTAATGCTGGTAGAAATGAGCTTGCTGAAACTGAAGAATCTGAACTAAAAATTCTTATGGATTATCTTCCTAAACAAATGTATGAGGAAGAAATAAAGAATGAGATTATTAGATTAGCGACAGAGATTGGTGCAAAGAGTAAAGCGGATTTTCCTAAGCTTATGCCCCTGGTTATGAAGGAATTAAAAGGCAAAGCAGATGGAAAAATTGTAAAATCAATAGTAGAAAATTATTTGGTATAATTTTGAATTTTATTGATATAATAATAATTCTTGCAATTGCAGTAGGTTTTCTGCTGGGGTTTAAAGATGGTTTTGTGAGAAAACTTGTTGGCATAATTGGATTTATTACTGCAGTTATTGTGGCAATACTGTTTTCATCATTCGTTGGAAGACTGATTGAATCAACTTTTAGGATTGAGTTTTACTTAGCGGAAATTATGGCAGGTTTATTATTGTTTGTTGCGATTATGATTGTTACAACTATTCTTAAAAGAGTAATTCATCCATTTGATAAAGTAAATAATTTAATCAATCAGCTGATTGGTGGATTTGTTGGAATTGTTCAGTTGCTTTTTTTTATAAGTGCGATATTTTTGCTTCTAAATATTTTTGATTTTCCTGATAAGAAAACACAAAACTCATCGGTACTTTATAAGTATGCTTACGGATTTATCCCATCATCTATTGATTTTCTTAAAGATTACACACCAAGCACAGAGGATGTAATTAAAGATTACATTAATCAAAAAGATTCTATCCAATGATAGATGAATTAGTTTTGGAAAAATTAGAATTTGAAAAAATTCTAAATCAAATTTCTAAATACTCATCTACTGAAAGCGGCAAAAATCTAATCTTAAATCTTTATCCTTCTTCAGATATTTCGTTTATTACAACCGAAGGAATATTAATTGAAGACGCAAAAGAAATCCTAAATAAAGCGGGCCATCCTCCGATAGATTTTCTTTCCGATCTTAAAAATTCATTATCGGAAAGTAGAATTGAAGGATCAATCTTATCCAGTACTAAAGTTTTAGAAATTCTTAAACTTGCAAAAACTTCAAGATTATTAATTCAATTTCTAAAATCAGAATTAAAAGAAGAATCTAAGCTGAGAGAAAAATTAAACTTCTTATTTTCTGATAAATTGTTTGAACATCATATCGATAAAGTAATAAATGAATATGGTGAGGTAAAAGAAAACGCAAGTAATGAACTTTCACGAATTAGAAACGACATTAATTCCAGAAGAAATGAACTTGTAAAATCAATTAATCGAATAATCAAAACTCTAAAAGAAGATGACATCGTAAGAGAAGATTATTTGACTTTGCGCGATGGACGAATGGTAATTCCAATTAAAGCTGAACACAAAAGACATATACGCGGATTTATTCATTCTGAATCTTCAACCGGACAAACTGTTTACATTGAACCTGAAGAAACGCTTGATCTTAACAATGATATTATCTCTCTTTCTTTTGCTGAACGGCGAGAGATTGAAAGAATATTAAGAGAACTCACAAAGATGATCGGGCAATCGAGTGAGCAGCTTAAAACTTCACTTGAAACAATCTCATATATTGATTCCGTTTTTGCGAGAGCGCAATATTCTATAGAAATTATTGGTTCCTTTCCACAAGTGGATAAAACAAAACCAATATTTATTTCGGAAGCCAGACATCCGATCCTGTTAAAGAAACTAAGCAGACAAAAAACTGTTCCGTTAAGTTTTGAACTGAGCGATGATAAAGTTGTTATAATCACGGGTCCAAATGCAGGTGGCAAAACTGTGGTATTAAAAACTATTGGGATATTGAGTATGATGCTTCAGGCTGGGATTCATGTACCTGCAAATTCAGATTCCAATTTTCATATATTCCAAAATATTTTAATTGATATTGGTGATCAGCAGTCTATTGAAGATGATCTATCAACTTTCAGTTCACATCTAAAAAATCTTAAGAGCATTATTGATAGTGCTGGGGAAGATTCACTTATTCTTTTGGATGAAATTGGAACAGGAACTGATCCAGCTGAAGGATCGGCGCTTGCGGCTGCAATTCTATCAACTCTACTTGAAAAAGGTTCTACTGTTTTTGCATCAACTCATCATGGCAGTTTAAAAGTTTTTGCATATAATATTGATGGAATGCAAAATGCTGCTATGGAATTTGATCACAACAATCTTTCGCCGACATATAAGTTTAATCTTGGTGTTCCGGGATCCAGTTATGCGTTTGAAATTGCAAAGCGCACAGGCTTGGATGATGATGTTTTAGAGAAGGCAAAACAAAATATTGATTCTGATAAACATAATCTTGAAAGTTTTTTATCTGAGCTTGAAGAAAAATCCAATAAACTAAATAAAAAACTAAACGAACTTGAGATTGAAAATTCAAGACTAGAAGGTTTATCAACTCTTTATAAGAAGAGCTATGAAAATATTGAGAAAGAAAAAAAGGAAATTCTTAAAAAAGTAAAGTATGATGGTGAATTGTATCTTGAAAATGTAAATAAGAAAATAGAAAAAGTAATTAAGGACTTACGTGAATCCAATGCAAGTAAAGATGTTATAA
>JBBQSH010000252.1:0-3902 GCA_038214015.1 Ignavibacteriales bacterium
GCACAATCAAGGTAAAATAAAACTATTCGAATAAAAATTTCACAGAAGGTCATTATGCATAATCAACTTTTAAAGAAAATCGAAAATAGAACTGCGGTTATTGGAATTATAGGTTTAGGCTACGTTGGATTGCCTCTTGCATTAGAATATGCAATAAAAGGATTTAAAACGATTGGCTTTGATATTGATGAACGAAAAATTCCAATACTTAATTCCGGTAAGAGTTATATAAAACACATCAAAGCAGATAAGATTAAAAAAACCGTTGGCAATAAAAAGTTTTTTGCTACAGCAGATTTTTCAAGATTGCCGGAAGCCGATGCAGTCATAATATGCGTTCCTACCCCGCTTAATGAGCACCGGGAACCAGATATGACATATATCGAAAACTCTGGTAAAATGGTTGCTCAATATTTAAGAGAGGGACAGTTTGTATCACTTGAATCTTCGACCTATCCGGGGACCACAGAAGAAATTTTATTACCAATGTTTGAGAATGCTCCGTTAACTCAGAATTCAAAATCAAAAATCAATAAACCAAAAGTTAAACCATTTATTGTGGGTAAAGATTTCTTTTTAGCATTTTCACCTGAACGCGAAGATCCAAACAATCCTAAATACTCAACTGCAACAATTCCAAAAGTAGTTGGCGGTGTTACTGCTAATTGCTTAAAAGTGGCTTTAGCGATATACAATCAGGTTATTGTTAAAACTGTACCAGTATCTTCACCACGAGCAGCAGAAGCAACAAAGCTGCTTGAAAATATTTACCGATCAATAAACATTGCGCTTGTTAATGAACTTAAAATGGTTTTTGAAAGAATGAATATTGATGTATGGGAGGTGGTTGATGCTGCTGCAACAAAACCTTTTGGATTCCAGGCTTTCTATCCCGGTCCAGGATTAGGCGGACATTGCATCCCTATTGATCCTTTCTATCTTACCTGGAAAGCCCGTGAATTTGAAATAAGCACAAAGTTTATTGAGTTAGCCGGTGAGATAAATACATTTATGCCTTATTATGTGGTAGAAAAAGCAGGTGAGGTTCTTAATAAATTCAAGAAATCACTTAACGGATCTAAAGTACTTATACTTGGTGCCTCATACAAAAAAGATATTGATGATATGCGTGAATCTCCTTCTCTGAAACTTATTGAGATATTAAGAGAGAAAGGTGCAAAAGTAGATTATAATGATCCTTACGTTCCAATACTACCAAAGACAAGAAAATATCAATATGATATGGAATCTATTGAGTTGAGTAAAAAAAATCTATCTAAATATGATCTTGTATTATTAAGTACTGATCATACTGATTATAATTACAAGTTTATTACTACAAGTTCTAAGTTAATACTTGATACCAGAAATGCATTTGAAAGAGCTGGTGTAAAATCGGACAAAGTATTTAAGGGATAGTTAAAGCGGAAAATACGACTGATTTTGAAAAACTCAATGGTTAAAAACAACTTAATAATTAAAATAATATGAAAAACTTTGCATTAACGGGTGTAGCAGGTTATATCGCACCAAGACATTTACAGGCAATAAAAGACACGGGTAATAACCTTGTTGCTGCAATGGATCCACATGATTCTGTCGGTATACTTGATCGTTATTTTCCAGGAACAAGTTTCTTTACCGAATTTGAAAGATTCGACAGACATTTAGAAAAACTCAGAAGAACACACTCATCTGAAAAAGTAGATTATTTATCCATTTGTTCTCCAAATAATTTACATGATGCACATATAAGATTAGCATTACGTGTAGGTGCTGATGCAATTTGTGAAAAACCTCTAGTTCTAAATCCCTGGAACCTTGATCAGCTTCAAGAAATTGAAAACGAAACCGGAAAAAAGGTATACACTATACTTCAGTTGAGAGTACATCCTGCACTTGTGGCAATTAAGCAGGCACTGGAGAAGCAGTTAAATAAAAATATCAAACATGATGTTGTACTAACTTACGTTACTTCCCGTGGCCCATGGTATAATTATTCCTGGAAAGGAAGAGAGGAAGTTTCCGGTGGAGTTGCTACAAATATTGGCATTCATTTTTTTGATATGCTTATGTGGATGTTTGGTGGTGTTAAAAAGAATCATCTATTCTTAAGAGAATCAAGTAAAGCAGCTGGTTTTATTGAATTACAAAAGGCTAATGTAAAATGGTATCTGTCAATAGATGGCAAAGATCTTCCAAAGGAAGCAGTTGAAAAAAATAAATCAACACACAGATCCATAACTATAGATGGCAAAGAATTGGAGTTTACTGAGGGATTCACTGATCTTCATACAAAGATCTATGAAGGCATAATTGAAGGAAATGGTTATGGAATTGAGACAGCTAGACCATCAATCGAAGCGGCATATGATATAAGGCATTTGCCTGTTACAAAAGTAAATGAATTGTTTCATCCAATGCTTTTTTAACAAAATAATTGCAGCTTATAACTATCATTCATCGGATCAACAAAAATTATAAAATCGGAGTTGGAGTATTTTATGAATAATAAACTAAATTATTACGTTAATGAACACGCAGTTATTGATGATGGTGTTGAGATTGGGGAAGGAACTAAAGTCTGGCATTTCTCGCATATTCAAAGTGGTTCAAAGATCGGAAAGAAGTGCGTTTTTGGTCAGAATGTAAATGTTGGAAACAATGTTACTATCGGTGATTACTGCAAAGTACAGAATAATGTCTCTATCTATGAAGGAGTTACTTTAGAAGATTATGTATTTTGTGGTCCTTCCATGGTATTCACAAATATATTAGATCCAAAATGTAAGTACCCGCAAGCCGGCGCGCAGTTCTATATTAAAACTCTGGTGAAGGAGGGAGCATCTATTGGAGCAAATGCTACAATTGTATGTGGTAATACTCTGGGAAAACATTGTATGATAGGAGCAGGGTCAATAGTTACTAAAGATGTTCCCGATTATGGATTGGTAATTGGGATACCAGGCAAAGTTGTTGGATGGGTATCAGAAGCAGGCAAAAAATTAAATTTTGATACTAACGGTAAAGCATTCTGTGAAAAATCTGGAAAGAACTATTTGCTGAAGAATAATATTGTTACAAGTGATTAGTTAAATATTATAATACATTTATTTATATATAATTATATCATTTATCGAAATATGATTTCAATATAAATTATTAGTATTATGTTCACCGGTAGATTCCAAGAGTTAGTCAAATTCTCATTAAATTTTCAAAATTAATTTATTCCAGAATTAATAATATAATTTACTAATTGCCCTATTTAAATTTGAAGTCATATTTGACAACAATTCAATACTAGAACACATCTTTGTTGAAGAATATATTCTTTAATAATGCATAACTTGTTCCAGCTATTTAACATACTAGAATTATATGAACTTATTGAGCTTACCTGAAAAAAATACCCGAAGGGCACAGAAACTTCTATAGAATCTGTTTCCCAACTACTTCCATTGTAGTGATACATTGTTTTTTCCCAACCGCCAGCCCAAATATCTAATTGAGAGCTTCCATAGATGTCGCCAATCAACCTTCCGTTGTACACATTAACTTTTCTCCAGGTAGTTCCGTCAAAATGAATAATTAAGCTTGAATCTATAAAATTTGGTGGCGGGTTTAGGTTTGTCCTAAGCCTTTCTCCTGCTGCATAAATATCTGAACTATTAAAACCAAATACAGTAGTTAAATCAAATGCCCCTGGAATATGGCCTCCTTTCGATTCACTGAGGACAACATCATTCCAATTATTTCCATCATAATGCCACATCACTCCATCATTGGCACTTGCATGTCCAACAGCATAAACATCGTTGGGAGAGCTACCCATATATCATACATTATTGTTTGAAAAAATCCAGGATATGAAAGTGTGTCGGCAGTCCAGTTATATGTTC
>JBBQSH010000253.1:0-3861 GCA_038214015.1 Ignavibacteriales bacterium
GAAGAATCCATTGTTTTAATTTTTGATGAAGTGATGACAGGATTTCGTGTTGCGGCTGGCGGTGCACAGGAAATTTTAGGAGTTAAACCTGATCTTACAACGTTTGGAAAAATTATTGGCGGCGGCTTGCCTGTTGGTGCATTTGGCGGCAAGAGAGAAGTTATGGAAATGCTTTCACCAAGCGGTCCTGTTTATCAAGCAGGAACATTAAGCGGTAATCCGCTTGCAATGGCGGCAGGGTTTGCTGCGCTATCATACATTAAAGAACATCCGGAAATTTATCTTCAACTGGAAAAAGCTTCGATGTATTTAGAAAATGGATTTAATGAAAACTTAAAATCTGTTGGAAAAAATTATGCAATAAATCGTATTGGCTCTATGATGTGTATGTTCTTTACAGAAAATAAAGTTGATGATTTCAAGTCCGCATTAAAATCTGATACTGGTTTGTACGGAAAATACTTTCACGAAATGTTAAATCGCGGAATCTATCTTGCACCGGCACAATTTGAAGCTTTGTTTGTTTCGACTGTACACAGTAAAGAAGATTTGGACAAAACAATAAAGGCGCACAGAGAAGTGATACAGGCTTTAGAAGTGTAGGCCACCTTGAAGGTGGACTACACTTAAAGGGATTTGGATAAAACGATTAAGACGCATAAAGAATCTTTAGAGAATATCTTATGAAAAAGGAAACATCAATAAAATTATTTGAGCAAAAACAAATTCGTTCTGTTTGGAATGACAACGAGGAGAAATGGTACTTTTCTATAATTGATGTGATTGCCATTCTAACTGAAAGCCTAAATCCACGAAAATATTGGAGTGTATTAAAAACAAGGCTCAAAAAGGAGGGCAGTCAGTTGGCTACAGATTGTAGTCAACTGAAAATGCTATCATCAGATGGTAAATTCTATAAAACAGATGTTGCAGATACAGAACAATTATTTAGATTGTTGCAATCCGTTCCATCCAAAAAGGCTGAACCTTTTAAACTTTGGTTAGCGCGAGTTGGAAGAGAAAGAATTGACGAGATTGAAGATCCTGAAATAGGTATAGATAGGCTGATGGAAACTTATCTTAAAAAGGGTTATAGCAAAGAGTGGATTAACCAACGACTTAAGAGCATTGAAGTTAGAAAAGAACTTACTGATGAGTGGGAAAAAAGGAATGTAAAAAAAGGACAAGAATTCGCAATTCTTACAGATGAAATTAGTAAAGCCTGGAGTGGTTTTTCGGTTAAACAATACAAAAACTTTAAAGGATTGAAAAAGGATAATCTTAGAGATAACATGAGTAATCTTGAGCTTGTTCTCAATATGCTTGCCGAGGCAACAACCACAGAAATCAGTAAAGAGAAAAATCCAAAAACATTTATTGAAAATAAAAAGATTGCAAAGCAAGGTGGAACTATTGCAGGTAATACAAGAAAAGAAATTGAAATGAAAACTGGTAAAAAGGTTGTAACTAATATTTCTGCAAAAAAACAATTGCTTAAATAAAAAAGTTAAGTTTGAAGCTTTGTTTGTTTCGACTGCACACAGTAAAGAAGATTTGGATAAAACGATAAACGCGCACAGAGAAGCGATACAGGCTTTAGAAGTGTAGGCCACCTTGAAGGCGGACTACACTTAAAGGGATTTGGATAAAACGATTAAGGCGCATAAGGAAAGTGTAGCACACCTTTGAGGTGTACTACACTTTTGCAGTTCAGAACAAAGTTTATTTTTAAGAGAAGAAAATAATTTAACTCTCTAACTTTATTTGGGTTTTATTTAATGAAACCAAAAGTAATAATCGAATCAGGTAAACATTACAATAACGATGTTGTGTTTTTGATTTTCCCAAAAGAAGCTGAATTAATAGCGGCAGTTAAAACATTGGGCGTTGCCCGATGGAGCCAGACTAAAAGCAAATGGTTTGTTGCTAACGACAAGTTTGAGCTAAGCAAACTAATTAATGTCTTGAAGGAAAAGGCAGTTGTAGATTATTCGGGATTTAAAGAAAAAACCATTACTCATATACCCGCCGAGATTGAACAATGTTTAACCGCATTAAAATTATGGATGACGCATAAACGATACAGCGAATCGACCATTACAACATATTTAGATGGGGCAAAATCTTTTTTATTGTTTACTTATCCCAAACCAATTAAAAGTATTACCAACGACGATGTTGTGCGTTACGTTAATGAATATATTATTAAACGCAAGCTAAGCTTTTCATATCAAAACCAGGTTGTTAATGCAATTAAACTACTATTTAGAGAAGTTGTACACTGCGGTTTAGATGTTGATAAATTAGAAAGACCAAGACGTGAATATAAGTTACCAAACGTACTTAGCAAGGAAGAAGTAGCCTCTATTCTAAAAGCCCACACAAACGTAAAACACAAAACCATGCTCTCTTTAATTTATAGCTGCGGCTTGCGAAGAAGTGAGCTTTTAAATCTTAGACCCGCAGATATTGATTCTAAGCGCAACGTAGTAATTATAAAGCAGGCAAAGGGTAAAAAAGACAGAATCGTTCCGTTATCTCAAAAGATATTAATAATGTTAAGGCAATACTACGCTGCCTACAAACCCAAGACGTGGTTGTTTGAAGGACAGATTGAAAATGAGAAATATGATGAGAGAAGTTTAGCAAATGTTTTGAAACAGGCATTAACCAAAGTAAATATAACAAAACCAGTAAGTTTGCATTGGTTAAGACATAGTTACGCTACACATTTGTTAGAAAGCGGCACCGACCTTCGCTACATTCAAGAACTATTGGGACACAGCAGCAGTCGAACAACTGAAATTTATACACACGTAAGCACAAAGAATATTCAACAAATAAAAAGTCCATTTGATGATTTATAATATTATTTTTTTATGTTTGTACAAGAAATAAATACAGCTATTTATGGCACAAAGCCAACAAGTATTTGTTGTATTTGTGTAGTTTTATGGCTGGTATAAACTAGTTAGGCACAATTAAAAAAAAACGAAAATTCAAGAAAAATTCGTCTGAATTATATTTTTTTCAATACATTTGTGACTGAACGGTCAGTCATTATGAATAAAAAGGAAAATATTATCTCTTCTGCCTTGCATTTATTTGCAAAAAATGGTTTTACGGAAACTTCAATTGATAAAATAGCAAAACACGCTAAAGTATCCAAAGGATTAACGTACAGCCATTTTGAAAACAAAGATGATTTGTTAAGAGTTGTCATTGAAACAACAATAACAGAAATGACTGAAAAAATGATGCAAATTGAAATTAATTCAATTGCATCATTATTACAAAATCTTAAAAAAAGTCTGATTGAGAATGAAAAAATCATTCGCCTTACACTACTACTTTTAGTTCATCCACAAACACCAATTTCAGTTACTGAAATGTTAGAAAAACAAAAGTCAGAATTAATTGAACTTTTGACTATGCTTTTAAATAATAAATACAATGACAAATCAAAAAATGAAGCCGAATTGCTACTTGCAACAATTGATGGAATTACAATAGACTATGTATTAAATCCTGACAAAGTGAATTTGGCTAACAAAATAAATTATTTAATAAACAAACACAATCAATGAAATCAAGAACAATAAAACCACCAAACTTTTTACACGACATACACGGAAGTTCAACTACGCTATTTGACATTATTCTAACCTATAGTGGCGGAATTTTGGCAATCATAAGTGTATATTTTTTATACCAACAGAACAACATTGATATTTCTACTTGGAAACTTATCTTATTACTTCTAATAAGTGCTGATATTGGAGCAGGTGTAATTGCAAATTTCACAAAAGGTACAAATTCACATTATGGTGGAGAAAACAAAGAAAAAACAAGAATAGTGTT
>JBBQSH010000254.1:0-3791 GCA_038214015.1 Ignavibacteriales bacterium
CTGCACAGAATGCGGAAGATGTACATCTGTTTGTCCTGCAAACACGGTTGGAAAATCATTATCGCCAAGAGATCTAATAGTTGATATCAGAAAGCGAACATTAGACAAAGCCCCTTTACTTGTTGAAGGAAAAACGGAAGGCGAGTTATTCGAAAAAACTCTTGTTCATAATTACATAACTGATACTGTACTTTGGCAATGTACAACTTGTATGGCTTGTGTTCAGGAATGTCCTGTTATGATTGAACACGTTGATTCTATAGTTGATATGAGAAGAAACCTCGTTTTAACTGAATCAGAATTTCCATCAAATCTGAATAATGTGTTTAAGAGTTTAGAAACTAATTTTACACCCTGGGCGTTTAATCCTGCAGACAGAGCAGAATGGGCTGATGGAATGAATATCAAATCGATGGCAGAAGATAAAGATGGTGAGATTTTATTCTGGGTTGGCTGTGCAGGTTCTTTTGATGATAGATATAAAAAAGTTTCTAAAGCTTTTGCAACGATAATGCAAAAAGCCGGTGTAAATTTTAGAATCCTTGGGACAGAAGAAAAATGTAACGGCGATACAGCAAGAAGACTTGGTAATGAATATCTTGCTCAAATGATGATGCAGGAAAATGTTGAAACATTAAAAGGTTATGGAGTTAAGAAAATAGTTACTGCTTGTCCGCATTGTTTTCATTCATTAAAGAATGAGTATCCGCAATTTGGCGGCAACTTTGAAGTTAAACATCATACTCAATTCATAGAAGAGTTATTGGCGGATGGGAAAATCGATCTAAAGAAAGAAACAGAAAAACATAAAGTTACTTATCACGATTCCTGTTATCTTGGCAGATACAATGGAGTTTATGATTCACCAAGAAATTCATTAGACCAAATAGCTGGAATAGATTTGGTTGAAATGGAACGCAACAAGAGTAAAGGATTTTGCTGCGGTGCCGGCGGCGGCAGAATGTTCTTAGAAGATGAAGAAGGCGGAAGAATAAACGAAGAACGCGCCAAAGAAGCATTAAGTACAAATGCTGATACAATCGCATCAGCCTGTCCGTTCTGTATGACGATGATGACAGACGGAGTAAAACATTACGAGAAAACAGAGGAAGTAGCTGTAAAAGATATTGCAGAAATAATTCTGGAAAACATTAATTAATTCATTCACAAACACTTAGGAGGTTCTCATGGAAAAATTCAATCAACTCGTACAATTCGTTCAAAGTTTGGAAGGTGATTTCCAAAAATTTTATGTGAAAGAGCAAGCTGCTGCAGGTACACGTGTGCGCAAAGGCTTGAGCGATCTCAGAAAATTATGTCAGGAAGTCAGAAACGACGTTCAAGACGTTAAAGCTGCAAGAAAAGCTCCTAAAGAATAAGAGTATACTGTAGCAAAAACTTAAGAAGGCTGAGTTAGAAATAGCTCAGCCTTATTTTGTATTATATGAAAATTGCAATAATTACAATATCGATTTTATCATTCTTTGTATTCAATTCTCCAGCCACATTTAGAATTGGGGAAAGTCAGAGAATTATCAATACTGATAGTTCTGTTACTATCAGCATTTCTGTTGTTGGTGATTTAATGTGTCATTCTCCGCAATTTGAATACGCAAAAGCTGGGAAAGATAGTTTTGATTTTAGTCCTGTGTACAGAAATGTAAAAAAATATTTTGAGATGTCAGATTTTACTTTTGGAAATTTAGAAACTGTAACTGCCGGAAAGGAAAATGGAGGCTATACCGGTTATCCATTTTTTAATACACCCGCCGCTTATATAACTGCATTAAAAGATGTTGGATTTGATTTACTAGTAACAGCAAATAATCATTCATTAGATAGAAGTGAAAAGGGAATTCTGAAAACGATTAATGAGATCAATTATAGAAATCTTAATTACGTTGGTACATACACATCACAACGAGATCGAGATTCAATCCGTATTTTTGATATTAAAGGAATTAAGATTGCAATACTTGCATATTCTTATGGAACTAATGGCAATCCAATTCCAAAAGGCAAAAATTATTTAATCAACCTGATTGATTTTGATTTGATTCAAAAAGATATTTTATCCGCAAAATCAAATTCCGCAGAAATAGTGCTTGTTCATTTTCATTTTGGAGAAGAGTACAAGCGTGAACCAGTTCAATTTCAAAAAGATGTTGTAAATAAAACTATTGAACTTGGTGCAGATATAATTATTGGCGGACATCCGCATGTTTTGCAGCCAGTTAATTTTTATGAAACTAATAATGCAAAACTTGATTCAGGATTTGTAGCATACTCAATGGGAAATTTCTTTTCGAATCAGCAAAGCAGATACAAAGATGCGGGTATGATTCTTACAATTAATATCAAAAAAGATTTCATACAAAATAGAATTGAAATTAGTGAAGTTAACTTTCTGCCAACCTGGGTTTTTAAAGGTATTACTACAAATGATAAAGAATATCTCATTATGCCCTCAACAAATATTTCAGATACAACAATCGGATTGTCAAAATCTGAAAATGAAAAAATGATTCAAGCATTTAATGATACTCGCTATATACTGAAAAAGTACACCAACAATGTAAAACTGAGAGAGCAAAGAGATTAGATTTGAAAAATAGATCTTCACTAGTACTAATATTTTTAACTGTTTTTATTGACTTACTTGGTTTTGGAATTCTGATTCCGATTCTTCCATCATTTTCTGTAAAAGAACTTGGCATAGATGAAGCTGCGATAGGAATTGCAATTGCAATTTATTCTTTTGTGCAATTTTTATTTAATCCGCTTCTTGGAAAGTTATCTGACAAATACGGAAGAAAACCTGTTATAGTTGGCTGCTTATTTCTTAATGCGATGGGTTACATAGTATTTTCTTTTACGCATTCATACATTTTACTTTTAGTATCAAGAGTTATTGCAGGAATTGGCGGCAGTAGTATTGGTGTTGCGCAAGCATATATTGCGGATGTAACAACTCGTGAGAATCGTTCTAAGGGAATGGGATTAATTGGCGCAGCTTTTGGTTTAGGATTTGTATTCGGTCCATTAATGGGTGGATTATTATCTCCATTCGGATATGCTGTTACTGGATATGTTGCTGCTGGATTTTCATTTTTGGCATTTGTGCTTACAATTTTTTATTTACCGGAATCACTCAAGAAAAATCAAAATATTGAACCAACACATAATCAATTAAGAAGAAAAATATTTGATTTTGCTGCAATGAAAAAAATTCTGCAAAAACCAGATTTAGCAGTACTAGTTTTGCTTTTTTTCATTCTTACATTTTCATTTGCAAACATCTACGGTACTTTTGCTTTGCTTGGATTAAAGGTTTACGGCTTTACTGATATGCAGAACGGGTATATGTTTGGAATTGTTGGATTAACTTCTGCTATCGTACAAGGTGGGTTAATTGGCAGGATAAATAAAATGATGTCTAAGAAAATGATTTTAATAATAGGCTCACTTTTGATTATGCTCTCACTTGCAATGATCCCGTATGCAGGAACATTTTTAGGATTAGCAATTGTATCCATTATTTTGTCTTATGGAACCGGAACATTCCAACCAACTGTACTAAGTTTGATTTCAGAAGTTACATCAGATACAGAACAGGGAATTACACTTGGAATGAATCAATCACTTTCTTCATTCGCAAGAGTTTTAGGTCCGCTTTGGGGTGGATTTGCATTTGAATATTTGGGCTATCCATTTCCATTTTTAACTGGAGCAGCATTTACTTTTGTAATCTTTTTATTAACGGTTTTTTATTTACCAAAAAAGATTAAGTT
>JBBQSH010000255.1:0-3778 GCA_038214015.1 Ignavibacteriales bacterium
CCAATACGTCAAGCTTGGTCGTTTGTTTTCTTTGCTTTGATTATTAATTATTTCGGTCAGGGCGCATATATTCTTGAGCATAATGATTCAAATCAAGTTCTATTCAAATTGGTCAGCACATATTCCGAAATATTCTATATCCCATTTTTAATTTTAACTTTAATGGCTACTATAATTGCATCTCAGGCAATGATAAGTGCTGTTATGTCGCTGATTTTTCAGGGAATAAACATCGGGATATTTCCGTTGATGAAAATCAAGTATACTTCTACAGAGATGAGATCACAGATTTATATTCCATCTGTTAATTGGATGCTTCTATTTGCTGTTCTTTTAATGATTATGATATTTAAAGAATCAGCAAATCTTGCAGCTGCATATGGATTGGCAGTTACAGCAACGATGTTTATAAGTTCAATCTTTATTGTTTATATCTTATGGAATAGAAAAGATTTTCTAAAACTTTCGATAGCGGTTATTGTTTTAATTGTCACTCTCATTTACCTAGTTGCAGTAACACATAAAATCCCATACGGTGGATATTGGTCAATAATAATTGCTGTTTCTGTTCTATTAATAATGTGGTTGTGGATTTCAGGGATGAATAGATTAAGAAAATTCTTGCGCTCTGTAACTTTAGATGTATTTGTAGAAAGCTTTAAACAGATATACGAAACAGGTAATTATGTTAAAGGCGAGGCATTGTTCTTCACAAAAAATGTAAATGTGGTATCACCATACATTTTACACTGTATGTTCAGAACGGGGATTATGTATGAAAAAAATGTTTTGGTTTCGGTAGAGAATACTGATTTGCCATACGGAATTAAGTTAGATAAATATGAAGAAGTGTCTCCAGGTTTATGGGTTGCCAGGATTTTGTACGGATATATGGAGGTTCCAAATCTTCCGTTATTGTTTAAGGAATGGAAGTTTAATGAAAAAGCCATATTTTATGGTGCAGAAGAAATAAAAACTAATAAGTTTTTCTTAAAGTTTTTCATTGTTTTAAAGAAAATCGCGCCCAATTGGATTAGCTATTTTGATTTTCCATACAATAAACTGCACGGTGTTGTTACACGAATAGAAATTTAATTATCATTTATTCCAGAAAATTAATTTTATGAAAAATATTTATACATTATTTATACTACTGACATTAGCCAGTTTTGCTTGTGCTCAAAAAAATGATGATACATTATTTGTAGCCCATTGGAATGTTGAAAATCTTTTTGATACGATGGATGATCCAAAAACTTCTGATGAAGAATTTTTACCCTCCGGATCAAAAGAATGGAATGATGAAAGACTTGAAAAAAAAATGTATAATCTTTCTAGAGTAATTCGCTCTATGAATAATGATAACGGTCCAGACTTACTCGGTGTTTGTGAAGTTGAGCATCAGACTTTGCTGGATACAATAATAACAAAATATCTTTCAGATCAATTCTATAAAACTGCTTATCTTGAATCGCTGGATGGAAGAGGCATTGATAATGGAATTATTTATAACTCCCAAAAGTTTTCTTTATTAGATATAAAAGGTTACAGAGTTGATGTTGGTGCTGAATATGAGACACGTAATGTTTTGGAGGGAATATTTTTATTTGAAAAAACAGATACTATTTACTTTTTTGTAAATCATTGGCCATCTAGAAGAGGTGGCGAGGAGGAATCAGAACCGAAAAGAATAGCTGCTGCAAAAACTTTAAGAAGTGTTGTAGATACAATTTTAAATAAGAATTCTAAAAGTAATATTATTATAGTCGGTGATTTTAATGATGAGCCAACAAATATTTCAATAACTGAATATCTTAAAGTTCAGCCTTTCTTTTGCGGTTCTTTAGACCATGAAAATATGCCAGAAGATTTTGGAACTGATTTATTTAACCTTTCGTATAAAGCCTGGTTTGATGGATCAGGAAGTTATAAGTATAAAGATGATTTCAATATGCTCGATCAAATAATTATTTCTAAAGAACTTTTGGTTGAAGAAAAAATAAAATATGTTTGTAACTCATTCGAGGTATATAAACCTTATTTAATGGTAACAAGAACAGGCAAATTTCAGGGTGCGCCATTTCCAACTTACGGTGGTTCGAGATATCTTGGCGGCTATAGTGATCATTACCCTGTTACAGCAAAATTTTTAATCAATAGAAAATAAATAAAATGGATAAAAAACTTATAATATTTGGTGCAAATGGTGCTTTAGGTAAAGGAGTTACGAAAACACTTCTTTCTAAAGATTATGATGAAATTTATTTATTCGATTTCAAATTTGATGCATCAGCTTCCGATCCCAAAGTAAAACAATTTACAATCAGAGATTTAAGTATTGAGAAAAATGTAATAGCATCTCTGTTTGAAGTAAAGAATAATGAAAAAACTAAATTGTTTTTATACTCAACTATTGGGGGATTTTACGGTGGAACTTCAGTTTGGGAAACGGAAGAAGTTGATTTTGACAGAATGATTAATATGAATCTAAAAACTAACTTCTTTATAGCTAAGCATTTTTCTGCGTTGGTTAAAAAAAGTTATGGCGGATCGATTTGTTTAACTTCCGCATTTACGGGTAATCATCCGGAGGAACTAAAATTTTCATACGGTGCGGCTAAGTCTGCACTTAATTATCTTGTTAAAACTTTATCATTAGAAGGTAATAATATTAATTTATCCGTTAACGCAATTGCACCATTTATATTAGATACACCTGCAAATCGTGAATGGATGAAAAATGCTAATTACTCATTATGGATGAAACCCGAAGAAATTGGAGAACTTGTTCATTCATTATTTAATCATTATAACTTTATTTCCGGCAACATTATCGAATTAAAAAATAGATTTAATGGTTAGAATCAGCACTAATGCATGAGAATAAGACCAAACTATTTTGTTGACTTTGTTTTTCGAAATACTTATTGTAGTTACACGTTTTTAAGAAAATTATTTGAACATTTACAAATTTTGAACTAAAATCTAATTTACCAGGAGGTTATCTTATATGGACTTCACAACAACAATCGCATCGATATTCAACATCTTAGCTCAAGCCACCAATGAAGGCGGAGTTTTGAATTGGCTTACCGAAAAATATACTGCAGGTGGAGGTTTTATGCATCCAATTCTTGCATCATTAATTATTGGCTTAGCTTTTTCATTTGAAAGATTGTGGACTTTGACAAAAGCCAGAACGAATACAAAAAAATTCATCGTTGATGTTAAAAGAGCTTTAACATCTGGCGGAGTTGACGCTGCAAAAAAAGTATGCGAAAATACAAGCGGACCAGTTGCTTCTGTATTTTATGCCGGACTTCTAAGATATGATGAAGGTTTAGATGCTGCTGAAAAAGCAATTATTGCTTACGGCGGTATTGAAATGGGATTTCTTGAAAGAGGACTTATATGGATTTCTACATTTATTACTATTGCACCGATGCTTGGTTTTACAGGAACAGTACAAGGAATGATTGGAGCTTTTGATGCTATTAAGGAAGCTGCACAGATCTCTCCAGCGATTGTGGCTGAAGGTATTTCAGTTGCACTTTTAACTACACTGTTTGGACTTGTTGTTGCTATGATTCTTCAGGTTTTCTACAATTATTTCATTTCTAGAATTGATAGATTAGTTAGTGATATGGAGCAGAGTTCAATAGAATTGATTGATGCTTTATATGAAATGAAGGTTAAGAAATAAGTTTCAGTTAAGAATTAAATACTGAGAATCAAAAATGATAAAAAAGAAAAAAATACCTGAAGCAACCATTCCTAC
>JBBQSH010000256.1:0-3766 GCA_038214015.1 Ignavibacteriales bacterium
AACATCAGAATATTCAAACATTGTGGAAGTTGTTTATGGAACCGTTTCAGAATTTGCTTTGGAACAGAACTATCCAAATCCATTTAATCCGACAACAAAGATTAATTATTCAATAAAAGAAAAAGGCAATGTTGAGTTAAAAATATTTGATCTGCTTGGAAGCGAGATTGCTGTGTTGGTTAACGAAGAAAAAACTCCCGGCAATTATGAAGTATTCTTTGATGCTTCGAACCTTTCAAGCGGAGTTTATCTATACACAATTAAATCAGGCAGCTTTGTTCAAACACGCAAAATGATGTTGATGAAATAAAAGCCTCATCCCTATACCCCTTCTCCTAAGGAGAAGGGACTTTTAAATTAAGGCACGAGAAATCGTGCCTTTTTTAATAATTAATTATTATGCCCTGTACTTGAATTGTAAATTATCTTTATTTACGTTTGTATAGAGTTATTCAGGATAAAATTAATTAGTGGAGATTATGTTTTTTTCTGGCACGATATTTAGTTCTCTCTCTCTCTGAAAATTTCTACGAAGCGGGAGTTGCAATTCTTATGTTTATTACTTCTAATAACTTTACTCCCTTTACCAACAATTCATTTAATAAATTAATTTAAGGCTTAGCCGGGGAACCAAGATGAAAAAAAATACTTTTCTCTTTTACTCAATCTCTCTCATACTCACATTTATTTCCTTTAACTCCTGCAACACAACAGAACCAGACGAACTTAAACCCGGAAGACGTGATTATTCCTGGACGGTGGATACTTTAAAACCAGCTGAAGGACGTTCGCTACCTTCTAGAATGTGGGGTGCAAATGCAAATGATCTCTGGGCGGTGGGTCTATCATATCTTAATGCTTATTGTATCTGGCATTTTGATGGACAACGCTGGACTAACTACACCACGGACAAATATATAGACCCAAGAGGTATTTGGGGAACTGCAAGTAACAATATTTGGATTGGAAGTACGGATGGTGCTTTCTGGAGATATGATGGAGTTAACTGGAATAGGTTTTCTGAAATTACAATACCGAATTATCAACAATTTATTGTTCAATCTATGTGTGGGAGAAGTGCTAATGACATATATGCAGTTGGATTTGCTGATTCAATTGGAGGCAACACATACAAAGCAATTATAGCACATTTCAACGGGACGAAGTGGGAATTAGTTAATATTCCTGTCTTAAAACAATCTTATAAACAAATCTTCTTTGATAGTGTTACAAGTAATTTTATTATCTCTTCTTGGATATTCAATCAACCAGATGAATACATATATAGTTTTGATGGAAAGAACCTAAAGCAAATTTATTCTGGCCAAGATGGATTAACTCTTGCTCAAGTCGGCAACACTATATATGTTCAAATAAAACAGCAACTTTTTAAATACCATAAAGATATAATAGAACCATTTAAGGATTTTACTACATATAATTATATCGGCAATGCTTTTGGTAGAACAGAGATGGATTTTTTTACAATTAATTGGGATGGCATAGGGCACTATAACGGAACAGACTTAGTCACCATTTATCAGAAACAAAATATAGATTGGGCTTCTGGGGGCGGGATCGTATTTGAAAAGGATGTTTTTTTTATATGGGATGATTCTTACAATACATTCATAGTCCACGGAAAATTACAATAACATAAGGGAAAATTGAGCAAAAAATAATACTTTCTATTAAAAAGGGTAATGGTGCAGCCACACCATTACCCGGTAATGCAAATAAAAATTACAGGCTGCTCACCTGCTTGGAACTACCCTTTTTATTTGCGCTTCTAATTTAAGAATTGGCGGTAACAATAAAAAACAAAGGTGTAATTATGAAACTTTTGAAAGGTTTTATACTCGCAGTTCTTTTTATTTCTGTTTATTCAGAAACATTTTCTCAGGAATTTTATTTTACTTATACTGGTCCGACAACTGTCACTGTTCCTTATGGGGCAAGTTCTGTAAATGCTACATACTACTTCAATTATTATAATAATACAGGTCAACAACTTATCAGACCAAGACTTGGGATAGAAAGAGACAGCGAACAACTTACTGACCCAATTTGTACTGGTGGAGATGCTTTTCTTCCATCGAGCTTCACAATCAGTTTTACCCCTGGTACACACACAGTAAGATTCACTTTGTCCGACCTTGGTCAGGCAAATCATTGTGCTCAGGCAAATATCTGGCAGGTAGTAAATTTAGGAATTACAACAAAGTTTCATGTAAGAAATGAAAATATTTTTACGGTTGGAAGTATTTATGTTGATAATTATTCCGTTCCCAAAAGTTCACCCTACGACAGACCATCTAGTGCAACTAATAATTATGCAATTGGTGCAATTAATCAAAATGCTGTTGGATATGATTGGATTTGGAATAACTCCGGTATAAATAATAGTAAATGGGTGAAAAGACTTTCTAATGGCTCTGAAACTGATCATTCGCCAGATCGCAACACAACATACACCGTTCAATCCGGAGATAATAGTACAAAACTAATTGCCGGATTGAGGAAAATCTGCAAACCAAATTTTCAAAACAGTTTTGTTGGTCTTGGCAATGGTGGAGTAATAAAAGTAAATAACACGCAGTATAACTCACCAACTTCTCAGTTCGATGTTGTGGAATTAAATCCAATTTCAGCAACTGCTGTTTACCAGGTCATTAATGGCATTGGTTATAGCTTTCAACAATGGAATGATGGAAGCACAACAGTAACAAAAACATTTAATCCTAACAGCACTCAAACTTATACTGCATACTATACTGGCAAACCCCTTACTACAAACAGGGCTTTGCATACCGGCACTGTTTACAACCAGCCCGTTGTTTTATACTGGAATGAAAATCCAAATACAAACGTAACACAATATCAAATCTGGAGAAGAGTTAAACACAACGGTGTTATGAGTAATCCTCAAATAATTGCCACAGTAAACAGAGGCACAACAAGCTACGTTGATGGTGAATATAATTTAACAAGAAGTTATTCTAATGATTTATTGTATTATGATGTTAGACCATATTATTCAACTGAAAACACTTACTCTGATCCAAATTGGTTAGCAGTATACGGAGTGTTAATGCCAAAAACTTCAGACTCAACAATGGTTACAGCAATAGAATTTGAAAATTCTCTTTCAAATTTTCCAAATCCTTTTAACCCTGCCACTAATATTAACTTCAGCATAAAGGAAGCAAGCCAGGTAAATATTAAAGTATTTGATTTAATCGGTCAGCAGGTAGCTGAACTAGTAAATGAAGAAAAAGAAGCAGGTAGTTACTCTGTTTCTTTTGATGCTTCTCATCTGCCATCTGGAGTTTACATTTATACTATTAACTCAAGTAACTTTGTGCAGACACGTAAGATGTTGTTAATCAAGTGATGGAATCTCTTCATTATAAAATCCCATTGGGATTGTTGATGAAATAAAAGCCTCATCCCTATACCCCTTCTCCTAAGGAGAAGGGACTTTTAAATTAAGGCACGAGAAATCGTGCCTTTTATATTATATCTTATCTTACATTTTCATTAGTTTTGCTATCAACAAATTCAAAAATCTGGAAACTAATTAGGACAACAGATGAGCGATCAACAAACATCAAAAACAGGATTTAAATCCTTTCCTCTAAACTATTGGGTTGTAATATTTATGGAGTTTTTTGAACGCGGCTCCTATTATGGAATGATGAGTATACTCTCGGTTTATATGACTGACCAGCTTAGTTATACAAAGGAAAGTGTTGGTGTTATAAAA
>JBBQSH010000257.1:0-3737 GCA_038214015.1 Ignavibacteriales bacterium
AAAAGCAGTATCCCAGCTTTGTACTTTTTTGAAAACTTGTTGTCTGTAAATATCATTTTCATCAACAAAATATTTGAACCAATCAGCTTTAATTATTCCGCTTGTTTCCTTATCAATAAACTTTCCATAAATCTCTTGATCTCGCAGAGCAGGTGAAATCTGTTTAACAAGTTCATCAATATCATTCGGATCAAGTAAAGGATTATCATAAGAACTGTAATTAAAACTTCTCCAGGCATTTATAATCCCCTCTTGAGAGGGGTGCAGGGGTGTGTCGCCTCTACCATACAACTCATAAAACAAATGTTTCTCATTCGTTCGCTTAACAGACTTCCCTTTCGGCGTTCCGCCAATTAGTACATTAGCCTTATAGTCCAATATCATTGGAAGAATACTTTCATTCCAAAGACTTCTATTCTTTAGAACTATTCCAGCCTCGTTAACAACAATAAGAGCATAACCAAAACCCTCAATATTTTCGGGATTATCAGCACTTCTAAAATCACAAACAGATTTACCAATTTTTAATTCATTCCTGTTACCTCTATACTTCCAGTAATTCTTAGGTAATCCTTTAAGTACAGGTACAAAATATCTTTCAACATATCTTTCGATGTTTCCGTAAATAGTATCAACCCAAAGAATCGGTGAAACATCATTAAGCATTTGTTCAATAACATAATTTGCAAAACCACGTGTTAAACCAAATCTTCTTCCTTTTGCAATAACCTTAAATCGTTCAGGAGCATCAAAAATCTCTCTTTGCTTATCGTGATAAGCTATATCTAAACCAATCAGTTTTTTCAATTATTATTCGTCTGACTTTTGACAACTGACGTTTCACTTCTTTCATCTATCGTCTTTCTGTTAATGACTATCTCATATTCTCCATTCTCATCTAACTTATCAGCTTGTCCTAAATATTGCTTTCCCAGCCAGATCAGCATACTTACATTTCCGCCCAATGCTACATCAATCTGTTTTCTTTTTAATCGCTGTTTGAGATTAACCTTCCCTTTTGTAAGAAAAATCTCAAAATTCCTTTTTAGTGTGTTTTCATCATAGCCTAATGCTTCAGATATTTCTTTATTGGTTAGTCCGTATGATGCAAGTTTTTCAACCTGCTTTTCGATAGGTATTTCTTTCTTAGCTCTCATTTTTACTCCCAGCCTAATTTTATTAGGCAATTATCTTTATTTATTAAATAAAATCAATTGCTATTACAAATTTACCTAATTTATTTGTTTTTTTCAAGAAATATTCCTAATTTTATAAGGAATTATATATTGTTTTCTTAATTTTATTAGGTCTAACAAAAACTGGGAGTTTTAGAATGAAATTTGAAATATTCAAAACAGGTACACACACTAGTGATAAGGGTATCACTAAAGATTATTCACTCGATGAGCTTAACTTCATTGCTCAATCTTATAAACCCGAAGAAGACGAAGCACCAATTGTCATAGGTCATCCTATTGATAATTCCCCTGCTTATGGCTGGGTCTCTTCTCTTGAAGTTACAGAAGACGGAAAGCTTGTTGCTGATGCATCGGATGAAAAGCTTCACCCTGAATTTGTCTCTGCATTAAAAGAAGGTGCATATAAAAAAAGAAGCATCTCACTTACACCTGATGGTAAACTTCGTCACGTAGGTTTTCTCGGAGGCGCCGCTCCTGCTGTTAAAGGTTTAGCAGATATTCAATTCTCACAACCTTCATCTACTCTAATTGAATTTGATCTTAATGAACCTTTAGTCCTGAACTCGTTTCAGGATCAACCTGATCTTGAACTTGAACTAAATAGTTTCGATTCAATTCAATCTCAATTAAATGAAATCAATTCAACAATAAAAGAATTACACAGTAATTTCAGTGAAGTTCAGAATAATGAACTAAATTCTAAATTCAATCAACTAAGTACTGAAATCTCTTCGCTTAAATCCAAAATTACTAAGTCTGAGTTTGAGAACCTTCTTGAAAACAAACTGGGGGTGGGCTCTCTTACTCCGGCTATTAAAGATAAACTTCTTGCAGTCTCTAATTTCGCTGAAGCTCAAAACTTTAGTGCGGATTTTTCGCAAGATAAATTTAACAAAGACTTAAATATTTTATTAACTGATCTTGTTAATTCTTTTCCTAAAATAATCTATTATGAAAACTTTGCTGAAAAACCTGAATTTGAACTTGATAAAAACACAGATGAGTTTGCAAGTTTTACAGTTGATAGTGAAGCAAAAGCATTACACAACAAAGCTCTTGCTTTGTCTAAAAAAGAAAATATCACTTATCTAAGTGCAGTAAAAAAATTATCAATATCTAATCATTAATAAAATGTCTTCTCTTATCCCTTCCCCTTTGGGTAAGGTTAGGATGAGGCTTGGGAGTATATAATATGTCAACATTACAAAAGAAAAGAGTAGTCGATCCTGTTCTTACTAACATTGCACGCGGATTCAAAAACGCTTCGCACGTTGCAACAAACCTGTTCCCTATCGTTACTGTAAATAAAGAAGGTGGTAAGATTCCACAATTCACAAAAGAAGCTTTCAAAATTTACAATACTGAAAGAGCTATCAGGGCTAAATCAAATCGTATCAATCCTGAAAACAGGGATGAAATAGATTTTGTTCTTACTGAACACGATCTTGAATATCCAATCGATTATCGTGAACAGGAAGAAGATATATTTCCTTTGCGTATTCACGCCACCAATGTGGTAACTGATGGAATATCGCTTCGCTTAGAAAAACTTGCCGCTGATATTGCTCAGAACCTTGCAACCTATCCAACAGGCAATAAAGTTACTCTTGCCGCAGGTGATAAGTTTACAAACACTTCTTCTAATCCATTTACTGTTTTTGATACAGCTAAAGAAGCAGTAAGAGCAAAGATTGCACAACGCCCTAATGTTTGTGTTATCGGTGCATCAGCTTATAACGCATTAAAAAATCATCCTGCAATATTGGACCGTATTAAATACACTCAAACAGCAGTAATGACACCTGCTCTTCTTAAAAGCCTCTTAGACTTTGATGAAATATATATCGGTGATTCAGTTTACGCAACTGATGCAGGTGTATTCACAGATATTTGGTCTGATAATGTAGTAATCGCTTATGTACCAAAAGCAAATGCAGATTCACCTCGTTCATACTATGAACCTGCTTTCGCTTACACTCTAAGAAAGAAAAACAATCCTGTTGTTGATTCATATACTGAAGGTGGAAAAGTTGAAATTATCCGTAACACAGATATTTTCATTCCTAAAGTAGTTGGCTCAGATGCAGGTTATTTAATTAACGATACTAATGCTTAAAAATATTCCCTCTCCTTACGAAGGAGAGGGCAAGGGTGAGGTCGCTATGAAAACATACATAATCAAAAAAACAGACATAATGCTCAACGGTAAACTTATTCCCGAAGGCAGTACAATTGAACTTAGCGATGATGATGCTAAAAGTCTTTCTGAATATTTAATTGAATCAAAAGACGCATCACTCGTTACTAATAACTCGTCACAGAAACATAAAAGGAGTAAATAATGTTAACAGAACAACCCATTTTAATAACATCAATCCAATGCAAAGAAGCAGGCGTCATAATTAAAAACCGATTCATAAACTTTCAGGGTGAGTTTGGTGCTGAAGGTACAAAATCTCTTGGCGTAGTAAACGCTGATACGAACCAGGGTGAAATGACTCCTGTAACAGTCAAAGGCATTGCAATAGTACAAACAGC
>JBBQSH010000258.1:0-3724 GCA_038214015.1 Ignavibacteriales bacterium
TGCCTGATGTTTAAAACGAAGCTGCATCAAAAAATTATAAGCCTGCAAAAGATTTGTATGACCCGAGTGGGAAATAAAGTTCTTCTCGTAAATAATATTCAGTCTTTTTACCGTGTTGGATATGGTGATTTGATTTTTTAAAGAATACAATCGGGCTAAATCTACAATGGGAAGCATCAGTGATTTAATATCAAATGGAGATTTTAATTTATATGCACCTTCGGGAATGTGTGATTGAAGAATACTTTCTGCCATATAAATAAAAAATGAACCGCTGCTTGATGTGATATGATTTATATGTTTATGAAGTTCAGTAACTAAAGTATCGTTACCATAAATAAATCTTAGGTCAAAAAATATTTTTAAATCAAGCAAATCTTTAGGCTCTGCTTTTGTTATCCAATTAGTAAAATAGTTTTTCCATACAGATAACGGCTGACACCATGCCGGGTTTTTAGCCATTACATTTCCTTTGCAGTATTTATAACCTATCGAATCCAATCCGTCCGAAATTTTAGTACCGAGTTTTAAAAAATAAAATTGTACTGATTCAAATTTTTCTTTATCACTGTTTTCAAACACTATAGCATTATCCTGATCAGTGGATAATGTTTGTTCTTCTCTGCCTTCGCTTCCAAGAGTAATAAACGCAAACGGAACTGGAGGCTCACCTATTTCCTTTATGCAAAGCTGAATTAATCTTTTTACTACTGCATCAGCAATTATGGTTGTCATTCTGGTTATTTCTGAAGAGCTTCTGCCTTCATTTATTAATCCATTTACAATGTACATTGCAAGCGTATGTGCTGATTTTATTTTACCAATGTTTTCTGAAGTTTGAATTTTTTGTATAAAGAACAGATAAGTAAGATGAAATGATTTTTGTAATTCGCCGGAATTAATTATCCCGATTATTCTTGATTCATTATTTTTAACAAGCAGATGATGTACATTATTTTCGTATAATAATTTTAATGCTTCATATATTGAAGATAAATGATTGATGGTTATTAGCGGAGCAGACATAAATTTATGAACAGGTACTTTCAAATCAGTTTCGTTAACAAGCATTCGATTTTTTAAATCAGTAAGTGTAACAATTCCTATTTCTTCATTGATATCAGTCTCAAGCAAAACAGATTCAGATTTTTCTGCTGCCATAAGTTTTATTGCTTCCTGAGCGGAATTTTTAAAATTGCATCTGGGCACAGGCTTAATAAAACTATCGATTGGTCTATTTAAGAGAGATACAGAATCCTGCAGATTACTAATTAATAAATTTCTTTCTTCTTCTGTTTTTACTTTTTCAGTATAATCTTCAAGTATTCCATCAATCAACAAAGCATTAGTTTTGCTATCTTTTCTGATAACAGCAGAAACAGAAACAAAGATTTTATTTCCATCAAGTCTGATAAAGCATACCAATCTGTTTTTAACAAATCCTGCTTCAATAACATCTTTATAAAAAAGTTCTCCCTCATACTGTTTTTCAAATAGCTCGGCTAAAGATATCTCGTCTGAATTCTCTTCTTTATTTAAACCTAATATATCTTTCATTGCTGCGTTTATTTCTAATACTGTTATTCTTTCATCCGCTTTAGCACAGAAAACACCCATGCATAATTTATTAGCAAGTGCAATGTGTTTTGTTTCTGATGTATCTGTTTCCGCAGTTAAATTTTTAATCGTTGTAATATCTTTAAAGCTAAACACAACACCATTGTTGTTTAAAAAAGAAATTGGTGAGGCTATTAATAGGGCATTTATAACAGAACCATCCTTTTTTTTCAATGTTGTTTCAAGTTGTTCGCTCTTAAAATCTTTGCTTAATTTTAATTCATTTAGATTGAAATCATATATGGAAAGTGCCGGAGGATTTTTAAAAATATCAGCAAACATAAGCGCTTTTATTTCTTCCTCTAAATACGCGAGCATTTGGGAGATCGTCTTGTTGAAGTAAATTTGTCTGTTCTCCAGAATCATCACCAATCCCTCTGATGATGCTTCTACAATTGATTTGAATTTTTCGCGTGATTCGTGAAGATCTGCTTCAGCTTGAAGACGCAGCTTTTCTGTTTTGATATTTTGATACGAAATGAATGACAATAAAAGAGTAACTAAGAAAATAATTCCTATTGAAATGTTGATCATCTGTTTTTCAAGTGCGGCAATTTCTAAACTTACATCTTCTATATAAATACCTGTGCCGATTATCCACTGCCATGGTTCAAATTTTTTCACAAAAGAGAGCTTGGGAACAATACGTGTGGAATCATCTTTCCACTGCCACATATAGTCCACAAATCCTGCCCCGTCTTCTTTTGCGGTTTTAACCATTTCAACAAAAAGTAATTTACCATGCGAATCTTTTGTATCTGTTAGATCCTTACTAATTAAATCCAGTCTATAGGGATGAACGATCATCTTGGGTTGATAATCAGTTATCCAGAAATAGTCTTTTAATTCTTCACCGTATCGAAGACTTATTATTTCGTTCTTGGTAATTTCCTGCGCTTCGGCTCGGCTGATCTTTCCATTTAATTCTGCATCATACCACTTATTTAAAATACTCCAGGCGGAATTTGTAAGTTCCTTAATCATTTCCCGCTTACGATCCATAACTGCTTTTTCAAACTGTGGAATAAAGACGACAAAAAGAGTAGCAATAAATAATCCAATTGTTAAAAATGTTGGCAATAAAATGCGAATGAAAAAACTAAATTTTGTGTGCTTTGATTTTTTTTTCATTATTAATCCAAAATTCTAATTACTATTTAGTTCCAAAGTTTTTATTGAATGATCTTCTGAGTTAAAAACCAGTACTCCATTTTTTCTGGATGTTTTAGCTACACAAGGAACAACGATCCAGCATTTGCTATCATTTAAATTATATTCACCAAATTTTAATAATGATAATTTATCTTCATTGGTGTAAACACAACCTTCGGGATGTCCGTGACCGGAAAAGCTAATTGAGCAATTTAAGTTTTGAGTAAATTCGAAGTGTTTTAATAAATGAAATGGCTGCTCAGGGAAAAAAATTGCTGAACCTGAAAAATCCGGAAAACAAAAGTGAGAAATAAAAATATCAGCATCACCAGTTTGAACAGTTGAATATTCTGATAATCCACTTAAATATTCTATCGATTCATCATTAAGAGTTGCAGGAATTTCAGAATCTTCATAAAACCAAATTTTATTTCTGGATAGCTTTGCTCTTTTCTCGTAGTCTAAAGAATACCAATTCTCGCCATATTCAAAATTTGAATTGAAAGTCGGGATTTTTTTGATTGCGTAAAGATCATGATTACCGATAACGGTTTGGCTGCAATTTTCTTTAACGAGTTTGATACAGGCATCGGCATCTCTGTCATTAATATTTTTATAGAAAGGAAGTGCAAATCCTACAATATCACCCAAACAAATAATTGAATCAACTTTTTCTTGTTCAAGTAATTTAAGAGTTTTTTGAAGACTTGTTATGTCTTCATGAATGTCAGTTATAAATCCTAAAATCATTGAAAATAATTAAAATGATAATTGGAAATGTTCATAGCAATTTATTGTAATTATTAAGTGCTAAAATAAACAAAAATAGACAGTAAGATTATAATCAGAGGTGAAAGAATTGATTAATAATTTTTTTGCTGTGATGGATTCAAAGAATAGTTAATTATTTTATTTCATAAAGATAATTCGGCACTTTTATTTGTATTCCGGAATA
>JBBQSH010000259.1:0-3684 GCA_038214015.1 Ignavibacteriales bacterium
AACAGGGTATAAAGGTTTTTACTATCACTTTTTAGGAATGAACTCCGGTACGCGTGAATGGAATTGTGAACTTTCTACGGTGGATACAGGCTTGCTGATGATGGGGATTATCTTTGCGAGAAATTATTATAATCTTGATAACGAAACAGAAAATAAAATTAGATCACATGCAGAAAAGTTATTAGAGAGACTTGATTGGGAATTTTTTAAAATGCCTCCTAATAATGAATATGCAAATACTATTTCAATGGGTTGGGACCCCAAAGATGGTATGCATCAAATGGGCTGGGCTGGCTACAATGAAGCTTTGTTCCTATACATACTCGCGGCTGGAACAGGGATGAAGAATTTTGAGACAGCTTACAATTCCTGGTTAGCCTCTTACGATTGGAGAACTCCATATCCTGATCTTTCACACGCTGCATTTCCTCCTTTGTTTGGTCATCAGTTTGCACAGACATTTATAGACTTTCGTGGTTTAGTTGATAAATACATGAAAGAAAAAGGAATCGATTATTTTGAAAATTCACGCAGAGCAACATTAGTACAAAGATTGTATGCAATTGATAATCCATATAGTTGGGTTGGATATGATTCTTTGTGCTGGGGAATTTCTGCCAGCGATGGACCCACGGAAAAATATAATTTTGATGATAAGAAGTTTTTAGGTTATGCAGGTAGAGGAACCAGTGGTCCAGATCTGAATTATTTTGATGACGGAACAATTGCACCTTATGCAGCAATATCATCTATTGTGTTTGCACCAGAAATTGTTTTACCAACAATTAGAAACTTCAATGAAAAATATGCAGATGGACTATGGGGACCTTACGGTTACTTTGATTCATTTAATCCAACACTAAACTGGTTTAATAAAGAATATATAGGCATTGATCAGGGTCCATTACTTTTAATGATTGAGAATTTTAGATCAGGCTTGGTTTGGAATTATGTAATGATAGATACTGTTATCCAAAATGGTTTAACAAAGCTTGGTTTTGAATATCTAAAATGAGTTAAGCGGCTGTATATAAATAATTTTCATTTTATTGTCATTCCCACAAAAGTGGGAATCCATTTTCCAGTTTCAAAATCCTGGATTCCCGTTTTCACGGGAATGACAATGCTATAATTAACTTTACGAATTAAACCTTTACTTCAATGATACGTCAAAAAATTTTTGTACTTAAGATTTTCATTTTAATTTTATTAAACGGATTCACTTTTGCACAAATTAAAACTCTTGATGATTTTGAAACTGCTGAAGGGTGGAGTTTTATTAAATCGGATGGAGTGAATATTTCAATTACAAATGAAGCCGGTTTAAATGGAAATGCTATTAGATTTGATTATGACTTCACCAAAGGCACGGGATATGGCGGCATACAAAAATTCTTTCCTATTGATTTACCGGAAAATTTTGAATTTACTTTTAACTTAAAAGCAGAATCTCCAGCTAACAATTTTGAAATTAAATTTATTGACAGCACAGGAAACAATGTTTGGTGGGTAAATAATCGTAATTACGATTTTCCTAAAGAGTGGAAGAAAATAAAAATTAAAAAAAGGCACATCAATTTTGCATGGGGACCAACAAATGATCAATCTTTAAAACGAATTGACAGAATTGAATTTACAATTGCATCTTATATGGGTGGAAAGGGAACCATCTGGATTGATGATCTAAAGTTTGAACCGCTGCCGCCTGAAACAAATGTTTATCCTCATCCAATTGTAACAGCCAAATCACAGTCTTTTGATCTTTTACCAGGTAAGATAGTTGATGGGTCTGTAAAAACTTATTGGGAGAGTGTGGGTGTAAACAATCAATCGATTACAATTGACTTTAAAACTCGAAGAGAATTTGGCGGATTAAAAATAGATTGGTTAAAAAATCAATATGCAGAAGATTATGAAATTTTATTTTCAGAAGATGGTAAAAGCTGGGAGAAAGTTTACAGCGTTGCAAATAATCAGAGTGATTTAAGTTTTATCAAACTAACGGAGGCGGAAACAAGATTCTTAAAATTAAATTTGTTAAAAAGTTATTCCCAAAAAAGTTTTGGAATAAATGAAATAAGCTTCCTTGATATAAAAAATTCACTTACCCCGAATGATTTTTTGATTTATACAGCTAAGAACTCACCAAAAGGAAATTATCCCAGGTATTTTTTGGAAGAGGCTTCTTATTGGACTGTGGTTGGCGTAAATAACGATACTAAGGAAGCATTAATAAATGAAGATGGAATGGTTGAAGTAGATAAAGCCTCGTTTTCTATAGAAACAATGTTAAATGTTGATGAACATTTTTTTAATTGGAGTAATACAAATACTTTACAATCACTTGAAGATAAGAATCTTCCAATTCCTATCGTTGAATGGAATTGTTCTGATATAACCCTTGAAACAAAAGTATTCGCAAATGGTGAGGCAAGTAAAAACTCCATCTTGTATTTACGATATAAGCTTTCAAATTTATCTTCGGAAGAAAAGAATGTAACGTTATACTTGCTTATTCGTCCATTTCAGGTTAATCCTTATTATCAATTCTTAAATCTTTCAGGTGGAGTTGGAAAGATTAATTCAATTAAAGAAATCAACAACAAAATTTATGTTGATGATAAAGTAATATTACCAATAACAAACTTTTCTGCATTTGGAGCAGCGGCATTTGATAATGGTGATATCGTCGCTCTTATACATAATGATAAATTACCTCCATTTAAAACTGTTGTTGATAATTCTAATCTTGCAAATGGTGTGATAGAATATGAATTCAAACTCGAGCCAGGTGAACAAGAATATGTCTACATAGCGGTTCCATTTTATGATGAAGCATCAATAAAAGAAAATCTTACTGAAGAAATAATTGAACAAAAACTTGATGAAACTAAAAACTTCTGGAAATCTAAGGTAAATCATATAAGATTTAATCTTCCTAAATCTGCAAATAGAATTGTAGATACTTATAAATCCAATCTTGCCTATATATTAATAAATAGAGACAAAGCAGGAATACAGCCCGGTTCTCGTTCTTATGAAAGAAGTTGGATAAGAGACGGATCCTTAACTTCATCCGCATTATTAAAATCGGGAATTGTAACAGAGGTAAAAGATTTTATTGATTGGTATTCTGCTAATCAATTTGAAAATGGTAAAGTGCCTTGCGTTGTTGATTTTAGAGGCCCGGATCCAACTCCTGAAAATGATAGTCATGGTGAAATGATTTATTTAATTCGTGAATATTTTAACTTTACTAAGGACACAGCATTTTTAAGATCAAAGAATGAAAACGTAAAAAAAGCTGTTGAGTATATTGAATCTTTAGTAGCTGAAAGATCCACAGATCATTTTAAAAATGGGAATGACAGCGTTCGTGCTTATTATGGATTGGTTACAGAATCGATAAGTCATGAAGGTTACTCTGCAAAACCAATGCACTCTTATTGGGATAATTTCTTTACTATGAAAGGTTTGAAAGATGCCGCAGAGATTCAAAAAATTCTTGGTGAAGAAGAATCCTATGAACATATTAAAAAAGTTAGGGACACATTTAAAGAAAATCTTTATAATTCATTAAACCTCGCGATGAAAGTTAGAGATATTGATTACATCCCGGGCTGCGTTGAGCTTGGTGATTTTGATGCAACATCTACAACTATTGCGTTAACGCCCTGCAATGAA
>JBBQSH010000260.1:0-3680 GCA_038214015.1 Ignavibacteriales bacterium
TGCACCGTTATCGGGGCTAACCTCATACCACACAGAACCCATAGACTCATAAACAAGATGCAGATATCCATCATCTGATTTTACGTACTTACGCTGGCTGTTACTATTAAAAGCATTTGCAGTGGTTGATAACTGTGTGCCTTTTAGTTTTGCCTGTGCAAATGCTCCATCCTGAGTAAAGACAACAGGCGTTTCTAAAGCATTAGAATTTTGGAAGTTAACATTTGAACCAGACCAGTTTTGAAAGTAGAATTTATGCGTTCTGCCATTACCTGTTGGTACACCAGTGTTATACAACGGTATGTTCTGCACCGCATCTACTTTTACGGAGTAGTAGGGTTTGTTTGGATTATTTGGATCAGGATTTTGATTTAAGAAGACGCCACCATAAGAATCGGTTGCGTTATTCTGAATATTAATAGGAGAAGAATAGAAATGGGGCGCACCATCCTGTACCCATTGACCACCCTCATCCTCATAATAAAACCAGGGATCAATTATGCCAACATTCCCAAAAGTTGTATTACTTACTTCTGTGAGATAGTTTTTAATTACTGCGGTAGATGTTTGCAAGAAAGTTGCTTTAAATTCAGACGGAGATGAAGATATTGCCTGGAAATTATGGTGCAAAGAGTAGTCAAAACTTGAAGACTGTAGCTCCCAGTAATTATGTTTCTGAACCGTATTTGTATTATTCCAATTAACAGAAAATGGTAAAACATTAGTACGTATAGTATTAGGTGAACCCCATGGTAAAAATACCGGGACACTACCAGAAGTGATTGGATTTTGCAGATTGTTATTAAGGATTAAAGAGTCATAATTTTCTGTTGATTGGATTTTATTCTTGAATGTATAATAATTATCTGGTGTTGTGAAATTAATAATTAAGTCAATAGCAGGACTTGCTGAATATCCCCCATCATATCCTGATATCCACCAATGATTATATAATGAAGGAAGATTTTCTTGGATGCCAATTGTAAAATAATAATTTCCTGATTGGACGGCGCTATTTATCGCATTCCAAATTTCCCACCCTTGTCCAATCGGGCTTTGTTCCGTAAAAGTTTGGTTGTAATAAATTGTATTATTTTCGTCTGGTGAATAGACAGGTGAGCTGAATATTGTTCTTTCGTTTGTACACTCATTGTAAAAATTTATAGCACTATTAGATCTAGAATAGGGTATGTTATATAGTTTAAAACTAAAATTATGACTATGATTTTTGGATGCTCTAAATCTAAGCGTAACACTTGTAACTGTCGCTTGAACCGGGATATTAGAATAATTCCATTCCCAGAAATTTATATTTCTAATATTATAGTTGTACTCGTAGGCGCCACATCTATGCCCGTCAGACTCACCCCAATGATAAGGGGCATCACTATTCGTGGTCTTTTTAATATAGTTATAGTAAACGACTTCCTTGGATGAGTAAGTATGTTGCTCCTGGGCATTTACAATTGGAAGTAAGAACAAGAAGGTTAGAAAAAGATGAATTAAGGTTTTCATAAAGCCTCCGCTTTAATAAGTGTTTTTTGTGGCGGATGTTTATATATTTGAATGCAAGCAAAAATAAAGGCATAACTGTCTTTATTTCTCTGACAGGAGAATTATTTGTTTGCAATCTAACCCCGATGCCGCCAGCATCGGGGGATTTTTTTATTTTATTTTTTTATCATCATTATTATTGCATTACGATTATGGGTTCCTACAATAATGGTTTTGTCATCTTTACCAGCCATTCCTCGCCAAACAAGATCAATGTTCGGGTCATACGGCATTCCTATTTGTTGCCAGCTAACTCCATTAAAATGTCTTAGCGTATTTCTGTCACCTACTATCCACATATCATTGGGTTCATTTCCTCTGACTTTGGTAATGTAACCTCTATAATAAACACCAGTGTTTCCACCGATAAAATTTTCTGGCAAAGACTTTACATAACTCCATTTATTAAATTTATTCTGGAATAAAATATTACCACCAGAATAAAGAGTATTATTTGGATCTATCCAGATTGATGAAAAAGAGCCGTAAAGTTTTGGATTAAACAATTGTGATTCAGGTATGTTGGCTCCTTCAACAAATGTTGAAAAATTATTACCATTACTTGATTTTAGGATAATACCTTGACCATATGCTGGATTTCCACCGCAAATAAATATTTCATCTAAATTATTATTGGTAATGTCTGATAAGCTCATATTTGTCCCACTCTCAATCTTTGTCCAGCTTCCGTTTGTATAGTGCGCAACACCACCACCATATCCAACAATATAAAAATCATTCACTGAGCTTCCCCAAATTTTTATAACGGAAACCGGCACACATTCCTTTCTTGTTTGAGCTCCATTTTTTAGATATGCTATTTGAGACCCAGAACTAATTACAAGATTTTCATCATCAAGCGCGAATATTGCTTGGGCAGGGTATGATCCTTCACCAGTTCCTTGTGGACAAAACGTATAAAACATTATTCTTTTTAACTCCCAGCTTTGTCCATTCCAATGCACGGCATTGTAAGAATTTGGATCAGGATTACCAAGCGAATCATTCATATAAATCTCGCCAACTGCCCAGATGTTGTTCTCATTTATTATTGTAACATCAAAAAGATGGCTTTGATTTGTTACTACACCAAACTCAAAAGTTTGCCAGGTAAAGTTGTGGCTGGTGGTGTCCATTGTTGTTACGCTAAGCTCATTGCTTGCATTGTTGGATTGCTGAATTGCTACTTGGATTTTATATGTTTGGTTTGTGAGAAGGGAATCGATGTAGAGTAGTGAGTCTTGAGTATTGAGTATATAGATTTTAGACAACACATTATTTTTTAATAGATTTATTGTTGCTGGCAGTTGTATGTTGTTTGTAGTTAGTTGCAGCCAGGCTTCGGTGCAGGAAACATCTTCAAGTTTAAGTAAAAATTCAGGTTCAAGTTTGGGTTCGGTGGTGTTGCAAGAGGTTAAGTTCAAGTACAAGTTTAAGTTCAAGAACAAGAAAAGAGCAATTAAAATATTTTTTTTCATTGTAGCTCCCCGGCTGTGCCTTAGTTTAATATTTGAAAATGTTGGGTGAGTATAAATAGTTTTTTAATTGAGTGAGAAAACATAAGAGAAGAAACTCTAGCTTCTCGCGAAATTGCAGAGAGAGAGAGAGTTAAAAATCGTGCCAAAGTTTTTATATTCAGCTTTCAAAATTATCCCTTAAAATTTTCATACAGATATTTTCCTGAACAAACGTAAACAATAAAACTGTTTTATTCAACACGCATAAAAAATATTTTATTGTAGTGTTAACAACAGCAAGTATTATACCTTTATTAAACTTTTGTTTCCATTAAATTCCATTATAATATCATAATCAGTAAACGTAATATTATTATCAAGATTCTTTGCTAAGGAAATCGGATATTGTCGATCTGCCATAGGTAATCCTGAGTAATTATTTCTGAACTGATTAACACTTGTTTGACCTAACACACCTCCTGCCTCATATATATAACTAACTTTAATTTTTACAGGTTTAGATAATGCAATTAAATAAGACCAAATATCGACCGCATAGTTTATTGCTAATTGTGCTGATGCTGGTGGTTGAGGATAAATATAATCTACAACAAATGATGAGGTTGCTACTTTACCTAAAGAGTTTCTGTCAAGGTAAATGGAAGGAGC
>JBBQSH010000261.1:0-3630 GCA_038214015.1 Ignavibacteriales bacterium
ATCGCAGATAAAAACTCAGAGAACAAAACAGAAACAAAAGTAAATTTTGATTTAGAGTGGGAATTATAATTTAAAATTCATCAAAATATTGGGGCGGAATTAATTTTCTGCCCGAATATCCCGAATCCATTTCATGGTAATATAAAATATCATCTTCATCACTTCGCCAGCATAAATAAACTTCTTCACCTTCAATCATTGCAGGAAAATCTACCAAACCAATCTGAAATTTGGTGTCTTTATAATAGCATCCAACCTCTTCAAGCTCGGAAAGAAAACCGTTTACATCATTAGCTAATTTTTTTATTCTGATATCATCTTCGATTCCATTATTGACTTCCTCAGCAATCAAACGCATCTCACGTGTGGTCTGCAAAATATCTCTGACAATATTTTTTACCAATGGAAGTGTTTTTCGAGCATCTGCAGGGGTAAAATATTTTATTTCAGTCGTCATCTTTATTCCATAAAAATTTATTCGTAGTAAAAATACAATTAAAATCTGTTAAAAAAAGTTCACTTTAAGCTAGTTTTAATCGAGTTAATTTATTCACAGTATTTTGGAATCTTTTCCAATTCCACTGCCTCTAACTGTGATCAATTTTAAAAGAGCAATATCAATGCCGAAACCTAATATTCCTTGTATAAACTGCGATTTAACACATTATGAATTTTTTAATGAATTCACCAAGCAAATTAGTGTGTCAGATATTAATACATTAGCCGATTGTGATAAGAAATTTTATGAATACCGTAAATTAAATTACCAGCGATCAACAAGGCTTGAAAAAACTTTTATCCCAACAGAAAAAACAAAAATAATTTTTTCAAAAATAAGCAAGCCACAAAAATGGATTGTGATTACGGAAAGCTGGTGTGGTGATTCGGCACAAAATCTTCCTGTGATTGCAAAGCTTGCACAATTAAATAACAATATTGATTTTAAAATTGTTCTGCGCGATTCTAATCTTGAGTTTATGGATCTGCATTTAACAAACACTACTAGAGCAATACCAAAGCTTGTTGTTTTTGATGAAAACAATAACGAACTATTTCAGTGGGGACCTCGTCCGGTTGAAGCGCAAAATCTTTTTTCAAGATTAAAAAATGATGGGATTGAAAAATCAGAAATCAATAAAGAGCTTCATCTTTGGTATGGTAGAAATAGAGGAAAAGAAGTTGAGCGTGAGATAACCGAACTAGTGAGTTACCAACAGAGCCATTCAACTATTGAGAAAATTAGTTAGATACTTATTACCTTTTATGAGAATATCTTTTCCGAAAATAGCTATTTCTTACTTTTAAATAGACTATTTGTAATGTTCTTTTATATCTCTTATTAGCATAATTTTTGCAGAGTAAATGGCTCGGGATTTGAATAGTTAATTGATGCTAATCCCCATTTAACCAGAATTTTACAATCTAATAAATCTTTCTACTAACAAAGGAACTTGTCATGAAAAAAGTTCTACAACTCTTTATAATTTCCATTTTTATTTTTCAATCAAATTTATTTCCACAATCACCTGTTGTTCAGCAAATATTAAATTCTGTAAATCAGGATTCAATAATCAAATTTGTTAGCGAATTATCTGGAATTGTTCCAACTATTATAAATGGAACCTCCCAAACGATACTCTCGAGACATAAACTTCAACCGGGCAATGCGCTTGCAGAAACGTACATCAAACAAAAGCTGCAGAATTATGGACTAACAACAACCATTCAAACATTCAGCACAACGGGAAAAAATGTTCTTGGTGTTCAACCTGGAACAGAATTTCCAAATAAAAAATTTATTATTTGTGCCCACTTTGATGATATGCCTTCAGGTACTTTAGCGCCAGGTGCTGATGATAATGGCAGCGGCACAGCAGCAGTAATTGAAGCAGCAAGAATTTTTTCACAATATACTTTTCCATACACAATTGTTTTTGCTTTATGGGATGAAGAAGAACAAGGTTTAGTTGGCAGTGATTACTATGCAACGCAAGCTGCAAATGCCGGGGATTCTATTCTTGGTGTAATCAATATGGATATGATTGCTTATGATGGCAATAATGATGGTAATGCTGATGTTCATACAAGCTCTACTGCAAATACAAATGCACTAAAAGACAAAATGCTGGAAATGAATCTTGTTTATGGAATCAATCTCGATCTTGATGTAGTTCCGGCACAACCTTACAGCGATCATCAATCATTTTTGGATCAGGGTTATAGTGCAATTTTATTGATTGAAGACGATGACGATTTTCATCCACAGTATCATACTGTAAATGATAATCTATCTTATTATAATCAACCTTATTTTTTAAAGATGTCTAAACTTGCAATATCAACTTTAGCAACATTATCACTTAATCTTAATCTTGATATTCAACATACTCCAATTGCTTCTATGACAACATCTGAACCAATTGTTACCACAGCTTTTGTTTCTTCTGGTTTAACAATTGGAACTGGTTCACTTGCACCAAGATTATATTACAGAACAAAAGCAAGCGGCGGAACTTTTACTAATTTTATTGAAGTAGTTGGTTCACCAACAGAAAGTGCAAATTATACATTTAACATTCCGGCTTTACCGCTTGGAACAGTTTGCCAATATTACATCGCAGCACAGGATGCTAATTCTTCAATTGTAAAAACATTACCAATTGGCGGTAGTGGATTTAATCCTCCCGGAAGCACTCCTCCATCAACATTTTATCAGTTCTTTGTTGCGCCACTTACAGTTGCAATCTATGATGAAGCAAACAATATAACTAACTGGACTGCGGTTGGAACCTGGAATACTACCACCACAAAATATGTTTCTGCACCATCTTCATTTACAGATTCTCCCGGCGGAAACTATGTTGCAAATGTAACCTCATCTCTCAGATATAACAATCAAGTTCCGTTAACAAATGTTCTTGGTGCTGTGCTTGAGTTTGATACTCAGTGGGCAACAGAAGTGAATTATGATTATGGTCAAATCCAACTTTCTACAAACAACGGAACAAACTGGATTCCTCTTGCGGGACAATTCACAAATCCTGGAACAGGATCTTTCCAGCCAAATGGAGAACCACTTTATGATGGAACACAATCTACCTGGGTACACGAATCAATAGATATTTCGGCGTATGCCACTCAACAAATTACTTTAAGATTCTATTTCCGTTCAGATGGCTCTTTGCAAGCTGATGGCTGGTATGTGGATAATGTAAAGATATCTGTTTACAACGGAATTATTCCAGTTGAGTTAGTTTCATTTACAAGTTCTATTATTAATAACTCTGTAAGTTTAAATTGGATTACCGCAACAGAGTTAAATAACTCTGGTTTTGAAGTTGAAAAATCAACTGACAATCTAAATTGGAATAAGTTAGGATTTATTAGCGGCAATGGTACATCAACAGAAGTGCACAGTTATTCTTTTGCTGATCAGAATCCATTTGTAGGAACTTCTTACTACAGATTAAAACAGATTGATTTTGATGGAACATCAGAATATTCAAACATTGTGGAAGTTGTTTATGGAACCGTTTCAGAATTTGCTTTGGAACAGAACTATCCAAATCCATTTAATCCGACAACAAAGATTAATTATTCAATAAAAGAAAAAGGCAATGTTGAGTTAAA
>JBBQSH010000262.1:0-3621 GCA_038214015.1 Ignavibacteriales bacterium
ATCGATAAAATAATTGCAAAGAGACTTAATGAAAACAGAATGGGATTCGCCTCAGATCTCAAAGCAAAAACAAAAGAAGATGATTTAATTTCTCATATTCAGCCGGAAGATCTTTTAAGATTTGGATTAATTCCTGAGCTAATCGGAAGACTTCCTGTTGCGGCTCCGCTTCATCAATTAACGGAAGAAGCAATGCGCAACATTTTAACCGAACCAAAGAATGCAATCATCAAACAGTATAAAAAACTTTTCTTGATGGAAGGAATTGAGTTAGAGTTTGATCCTTTTGCATTAGATGCCATTGTAAAAAAATCAATGGAAAGGAAGACAGGTGCACGTGCATTACGCAGCATCGTTGAAGATTTTATGATTGATATTATGTATGATCTTCCAAATAAGAAAGATGTTGATAAGTGCATCATTACTAAAGATGCTGTTGAGAAATATGCAGAGCCGATTTTTATCAAGTCAGATGTTAAGTCTGCATGATCAGATTTAATAAATTCTAATTGTATTGTCATGCCGGACTTGATCCGGCATCTATTTTTATGATAAATAAACACAAATAAATATTTTAAGGATTAAGAAATGGGTATAATCAAAGAACCCAAAGAAGTGTATCTTACAGTGGAACCTAGACCGTTAAAGAAGGATGAAGTGAAATTAATAAATGATTATATCAAATCAGAAAAAAGTAAAAAAAGAAATACTTTGCTTAGAAAAAAAACACGAGCAAAAAGTAAGGTTAATTAAGTTTTACAGAATGAACCCATTATTACGTGCTTTGTTTTTTTTACTTCTCGCCTTTAACACAAATATCTTTGCCCAAAACAAAATTCTCATCCCAATGGATCTCACACAAACAGATCATCTAAAAGCTTATGGAATAACTTTTCATGCACTGCTTGATGGACTCAAAGCTGATTGGCTTTTAAACTATCGCGGCGGCTCGTTTATGATTGATCAATCTGAAAAAATTGTTTCAGAGTGTTTACTCGAAGAAGTTTTCTTTGAGCAAATAAGTCTTGGACAAGCCTCTCAAATTTATGCTGAAGTTCAAAGCGAAGATAATAATATGGATGTGATAAGATTAGAGAAAGCTCCCAAGATTGCTGTTTACGTTCCACCGGGATTTGCGCCGTGGGATGATGCTGTTACGCTTGCTCTTGAGTATGCAAAAGTTGAATATGAAAAAATCTGGAATGACGAAATTCTCCGTGGCGATCTGGAAAAATATGATTGGATCCATTTGCATCACGAAGATTTTACGGGACAGTATGGAAAGTTTTATGCAAGTTTTAGTAATGCTCAATGGTATATCGATCAGCAAATTTTATATGAGAACGATGCAAAGAAAAATGGATTTAATAAAGTTTCTGACATGATGAAAGCTGTTTCTCTTACAATTAAAAACTTTGTTGGTCAGGGTGGATTTCTGTTTGCTATGTGCAGTGCAACAGATTCTTATGATATTTCTCTCGCAGCAGAAGATGTGGATATATGCGCACCAGTATTTGATGGTGATGCAGCTGATCCTGATGCACAAAGTAAACTTGATTTTACAAGAACATTTGCGTTTAAAGATTTTAAGATTGATATGAATCCTTACATTTATGAGTACAGTGATATTGATATTCAGCCGATGGAAATTGGTTTGCAGCAAAACGATTACTTTACTCTTTTTGATTTCTCAGCAAAGTATGATCCGGTTCCAACAATGTTAACACAAAATCACGCTAATGTGATTGAGGGATTTATGGGACAGACAACCATGTTCAGAAGAAATCTGATTAAAAATTCTGTTATAATTATGGCGGAAAGACAGGGAACAGATCAGGTTAGATATATTCACGGAAATTTTGGAAGAGGAACATTTACTTTTTACGGTGGACACGATCCTGAAGATTATCAGCACGCAGTTGGTGATCCGCCAACAGAATTAAGTTTGCATAAAAATTCTCCAGGGTACAGATTAATTTTAAATAACATATTATTTCCCGCAGCAACAAAAAAGAAACAAAAGACATAAACTCGTAACACAGAATTCATTCTGTGCCTTCTTTAGTACTAAAAGCATCTCAGACTAAAGTCTGAGTTACGAAGAAAATAATGTAATCCTATATTCGTAACGCAGAATTCATCCTGCGTGTGTTAAAATAATTTATTAAAAATAATCTTAGACTAAAGTCTGAGCTACGAAGAAAATGAGAGAACGATATTTTCATAGACGAAATCTACCACACCTCCATTATAATGAAGGCGATTATTTTGTTACCTTCAGATTGAAAGATTCTTTACCATTATCTGAAATAAAAAGATTAAAAGATGAATTAGATATAAGTGCCGAAGAATTATCTATTAAAGAAAAAAGAATATTTAAAAAGTATGATGATTTACTTGATTCAGGAAAGTTTGGAATAGATTTATTAAGAGATCCAGAAGTAGCAAAAATAATTATTGAGATTATTAATAAGTATAATAATCTTTACTATGAGATTATCTGTTTCTGCATAATGCCTAATCACGTTCATTTAGTTTTTACTATTTTAGATAGAGGTAAATCTTTAAGCGACGTAATGAAAATTATCAAGGGCAGTTCTGCAATTTCAATAAACAGACAATTAAATAGAGAAGGAAGTTTGTGGCAAGCCGAAAGCTTTGACAGACTTGTTAGAAAAGAAAAAGAACTCTATAATATTATTAAATATGTTTTGCTGAATCCTGTAAAAGCCAATTTAGTTAAGGACTGGCAGGAATGGAATTTTACATATTGTCATCCAAGTTATTTAGTTTTGTAACACAATGTTCATTATGAATTTACGTAACACAGAATTCATTCTGTGCTTTCTTCAATAAAAAACAATCTCAGACTAAAGTCTGAGTTACGAAAACAATATTTATTATGAATTTGCGTAACACAGAATTCATTCTGTGCCTTTTATGTTAAGTACAATCTCAGACAGAAGTCTGAGTTACGAAGATAGTTTTGAGAGGAAAAATGAAAACAATAAAAATCAAAAACAGCAATAAAGAAATTACAATTGGCAAAATAGTTTGTGTTGGCAGAAACTATGCAGAACACGTTTACGAACTTGGAAATGAAATTCACGAAAAACCAGTTGTGTTTTTAAAAACTGTTTCTTCAGTAATTTATTCCGGTGATTCAATTACTTATCCTTCTTTTTCTAATGATATGCATCATGAAACAGAACTTGTTCTGTTGATTGGTGAAAACATTAAAGATGCTGATCTTGAAACTTCTGAAAGAGCAATCGCCGGATATGGAATCGGGCTGGATATGACCTTGCGCGATGTTCAGGCTGATCTAAAAAGAAAAGGACATCCGTGGACAATTGCAAAATGTTTTGATACTTCAACAGTGCTTTCTGAGTTTGTAGAAAAATCCTCACACAAACTTACTCTTGAGGAAACCATCTCATTAAAAATTAATGGTGCATACAAACAAAAAGATCAATTAAATAAAATGCTACACAAACCTGTTCAAGTTGTACAATACATTTCATCTCTAATGAAACTTGAAGCCGGTGATTTAATTTTTACGGGCACACCTAAAGGCGTTAGTAAAGTTGAAAGAGGAGATAAGTTAGAAGCTGAGCTTGA
>JBBQSH010000263.1:0-3608 GCA_038214015.1 Ignavibacteriales bacterium
GTAACCCGTGGTGATGTAAACTATATTATTGGAGAATTGATTTCTGAATTAAACGCTTCCCATACATATCGAGGCGGTGGTGATGATGAAACTCCACTACAAAGAAAAGCTGGTTATCTTGGCGTTGATTGGGAATTAAATGATGGCGCTTATAAAATTAAGAGAATTGTTAATGGAGCAGTTTGGGATACTGAAGTTCGTTCTCCACTTCTTGCTTCCGGAGTAAAAGTTAAAGAAGGCAATTACGTTCTTGCTGTCAACGGTGTTTCAATTGATGTTACAAAGGATCCATGGTCAGCTTTTGAAGGACTTGCAGATAAAACAATCGAGCTTACAATAAATGATAAACCTTCATTAGATGGAGCCTGGAATATTATCGTTAAAACAATGAGTGATGAAACAAGATTAAGAAATCTTGAGTGGATTGAGTCAAACAGAAAAAGAGTAGATGAAACAACAAACGGAAAAATTGGATACATCTATGTTCCAAGTACTGGCATTGATGGACAAGATGAACTTGTAAGACAATTTACCGCGCAGTTTTCTAAAGAAGGATTAATTATCGATGAAAGATTTAACAATGGCGGTCAAATTCCAGATCGTTTTATTGAGCTGCTTAACAGAAAACCGTTGGCATTTTGGGCAGTAAGAGATGGAGCGACATGGCAATGGCCCCCGGTCGCTAATTTTGGACCAAAGGTTATGTTAATAAATGGCTGGAGTGGCTCCGGTGGTGATGCTTTTCCTGATTTTTTCCGCAAATCCGGAATCGGACCGCTAATTGGCTCAAGAACCTGGGGCGGATTAATAGGGATTACGGGCGCACCAACTTTAATTGATGGTGGAAATGTTACTGTTCCTACTTTCAGAATGTATGATCCTGACGGTAAATGGTTTAAAGAAGGGCACGGCGTTGATCCCGATATTGAAGTACTCGAAGATCCCACAACACTATCAAAGGGCGTTGATGTGCAGCTTGAAAAAGCAATTGAAGAGGTGATGCGATTACACAAATTAAATCCTCCCATAAATCCTAAACAACCGCCTTATGAAAAAAGGTAAATTAATTTAGGGGCTATAGTAAAAACATAAAATTCCTTGTCATTCCCGTGAAAACGGGAATCCATAACATATAAAACAAAATGGATTCCCACTTTCTCCCGAAGGGATGCCTATGGCAGTGGGAATGACATACCCTTGTTATTTACGTTTCTGACAACTTTTTTTCATAATCTGTTATCATTCATTTTATTATCTTGCAAACAAAAATCAATCGGAATATTTAAATGATATATAGATTCGTAAGCAGGATTGCCTTTATTCTTTTTATAAGTATTTCTGCGTTTGCGCAAACAGTAACTGTAAAAATTATTGAAACATCCGATGTTCACGGAGCAATTTTTCCTTATGATCTTAAAGAAAATAAAGAAACAAACTCTTCGCTTGCACGAGTTACAACTTATTTGAAAGAGCAGCGTGCCGATTCAAATCAAATAGTTTTTCTATTGGACAACGGAGATGTTTTGCAAGGTGATCCTGTTGTTTACTATTATAATTTCGAAAAAACTGATACGATTCACCTTTATGCTGATGTAATGAATTATATGCAATATGATGCGGCTACTATTGGTAATCACGACATTGAAACAGGACACGATGTTTATGATAAGTTTTACACAGAAATAAATTTTCCGTGGCTTGCTGCAAACGCTATCAATACAACAACAAATGAATCTTACTTTAAGCCTTATACAACTATTGAAAGAGGCGGCGTTAAAATTGCAGTTCTCGGATTGATTACTCCTGCAATTCCGCAGTGGCTTCCAGAAAAGATTTGGTCGGGAATGCGCTTTGATGATATGATTGAAACCGCACAAAAATGGGTTAAGAAAATAAGAGAAACTGAGCAGCCCGATTTAATGATAGGTTTATTTCATGCCGGAGTTGATTACACATATAATGATCAGAATGAAAACACTTACAAAAATGAAAACGCTTCCAGGCTTGTTGCAGAAAAAGTTGAAGGGTTGGATGTTGTCTTTGTTGGACATGATCATGCTGGATGGAATATTAAAACTAAAAGTCCTTCCGGCAAAGAGGTTCTGATTCTTGGCACAACTGCCGGTGCAAGAAACATCGCCGTTGCAAATTATATTTTGAAATATGATAAGATGTGTATGATATATGACAAGAAAGAAATTAAGGGCGAGCTTATTGAAATGAAAAACTATGTGCCAGATACTGAGTTTATGGCTCGTTATAAAAATAATTTTGAAGAAGCAAAGAATTATGTTTCTCGTCCTGTTGGAGAATTTTCAGAAATGATTTCCTCTCGCGATGCAATGTTTGGTCCATCAAAGTTTGTTGATTTAATACACACAATTCAACTGGATCTTACAGATGCAGATGTTTCTTTTTCTGCTCCCCTTTCTTTTAATGCAAAGATAGATAAGGGCAAAGTTTTTGTAAGCGATATGTTTGATCTTTACAAATATGAAAATCTTCTTTACACAATGGAATTGACAGGGCAGGAGATAAAAGATTATCTGGAATTTTCTTATGGTAACTGGTTCAATCAAATGAAAAATGAAAACGATCATCTTCTAAAATTTAAACTTGATGATACGGGAAATCTAAAATACTCCGAAAGAAGTAAATCACCCGAACTTGAAGAACGATATTATAATTTTGAATCCGCTGCAGGAATTGATTATGTTGTTGATATCAGGAAACCAGCGGGGGAAAAAGTAACTATTAAAAATTTATCTAATGGAAACGATTTTGATCTTAACAAAAAATATAAAGTCGCGGTTAATTCATATCGCGGCAATGGCGGTGGTGGACATTTAACGCGCGGTGCAAAAATTCCCCAAGAAGAATTGTCTGAAAGAATCATAAATTCAACAGATAAAGATTTAAGATTCTATCTGATGAAGTGGATTGAAAAAGAAAAAGTTGTTAATCCAAAATTAATTGGCAACTGGAAAGTAGTGCCCGAAAATTTCTGGCAAGCAGGAAAAGAAAAAGATTATCAAATATTATTTAAGTAAAACAATAGTACGCTGATTATTATGATTTTTTATGATCATAACTGATCAGTTGCATCATAAAAATCAGTGTACAATTTCTTTGAGGAAAAAAATGAACACAACTAAAAGCAAACAACTTTTCGAACAAGCAAAAAAATATATTCCCGGTGGAGTTAATTCACCCGTACGTGCATTTAAATCTGTCGGTGGAGATCCAATATTCATAGAACGCGGAAGCGGATCTAAATTTTATGATGTTGATGGCAACGAATACATAGATTATATCGGAAGCTGGGGACCACATTTGTTCGGACACAATCCTTCGTTTATTATGGAAGCACTAAACAAGGCTTTTGAAAACGGAACAAGCTTTGGCGCTCCAACAGAATTAGAAGTAAAGATGGCGCAACTTATTACCGATCTGGTTCCATCAGTTGAAATGGTAAGAATGGTTAACAGCGGAACAGAGGCAACAATGAGTGCTGTTCGGGCTGCTCGCGGTTACACCGGCAGAGATAAATTTATAAAGTTTGAAGGCTGCTATCACGGTCACGCAGATTATTTTTTAATTAAAGCAGG
>JBBQSH010000264.1:0-3593 GCA_038214015.1 Ignavibacteriales bacterium
TGCTGCTACAACATCAAAAGGTGTAAAACTTTATGATAAAAATTCTCATCCTGAATTCTTTGGCGGTACAAAAGTAACTGATCCAATTCCATTAGAGTTTGATACATCTGTTATCAGAATTGCAGCATATCAGAATGGAAAGATATTTAGGGATACAACAAATTCAGGTAAGGTTACCACCGTTAATCTAACATTCTTAGCTGATGGAAATGTTAAGTACAAACTTAAAATTGGTTCAGGAAGTTATACGACTGAACAAACTGTACCACTAAACGCGCTTGCACCTAATGGCGTAATCTATGTTGAAAAAGGTAATTTGCAAGTTGAGGGAACATTAAATGGAAGAGCAACAATAGTTGCTTCACAAAAAGGTGATGCCGGTGCTGGTCAGATTTTTATTACTAATAGTATTCAATATGAAAAAAACCCATTGACAAATCCTGCTTGCGATGATATGCTTGGGATGGTGGCTGAGAAGAGTGTTACTGTAACCTTTGATAAACATCGTGGAGATATTAATATCCACGGTTCAATTTTCTCTCAGAAAGATGGTTTGATAATAGAAAAGTACGATGATTATAATAAAGCACATAATATGAATCTGGTTGGTGGTGTAATTGGTCACCAAGTGCAGCCTACGGCAACTTATAAATTAATAGGTGGTAAGTACGTTCCTGTTAAAGGTTACAGTTATGTACATAAATATGACACAAGATTTCTAAAGGTTAGACCTCCCTTTTTCCCAAGTACAAAATTCTACAGAGTGGTTAGCTGGTACGAAGAATAAATTAAATTGTTAAATCATCATAAAAGGCTGCTTCAAATTAGCAGCCTTTTTTATTTCTATTTGTTAACAGTTACTATCCACGCATCAACAAATTCCTGTAGTTTCCATAAATTATTTCTAACTTCTTCAGCTTCAGTTCGTGATTTAAAAAATGGAATTATTTGAACTAAATGTAATTTTAAACTCTCGCTATAAACAACACTGCATTTATAATTTGTTTTAGTTCTACTTATCTCAGCAAAATCATTTGCTTTCTCTTCGTTAGAGTAAGCTCCTATTTGTACCACATAATAAGCTTCCTGAAGACTTGGGTACTCCCCTGTTGTCGGAGCTTCAATTGTTTTTTCTTCTGGAACTTCATCAAAAATATAAATCTGTTTTTCGTCATCGGAAGTTTGTTGTGATGTTGTACATGCCGAAATTAAAAAATATGTAAGTACAACTAGAAGTGATCTGATAAAATAATTATTCATTTGTATGCCTCAATTTTGTTTTTCAAAAACTATAAAAAAAGGGATGGAAAACCATCCCCTTGAGAAATCTATTAATGTTCTTTATAAAAGTAAATGATCAAATACATTATTTGGAATTATTGGGTAACCATCTTTATAACTAATCTTTCCTGTAAAGTAAATACTTCCAGGAATTGCTGATACATCTACTTCTGGTATATTTGCGCCATACTTTTCATTTATAACCTTTATAAATTCATTAGCAATAATTTGAAGACACACTCATAATTAGAGAATTATTTTCTAGTCAAAGAGGGTTAGCTCTGAAACCTAATAGAAAAAACCCGCCTACGACTTTTGCCGTGAACGGGTTTAGAAAATAAAATAGATCCAAATTAGAAAGCAAATTCTAAATTGAAACCAAATAAATTGGTTGAATTTTCATAAACACCGTTGAATGGAATACCGGAGTCGGAAACTTCCTGCTCAAATGAAATAAGCTGATAAGCTGCATCAACTCTGATGTTAGAAGTCAATTGATAACCAAGACCAACTGTGATATCGTGACGGTTACCACCAGGCAAAGAAGGATCCATCGTTTTGGTCGGAATAGGAGTAGCATCAAACGCATAACCGGCTCTGAGAGCGAGAGCATTCAGACGGTATTCACCACCAAGACGGAACGTAAATGAATTTTCCCAATCTTTAACAGTTTTGAGATCTTCCCAAGCCGCTGTGTTTTTTTCGAAATCCACTGCAAGTTCTTTATAAGATTCCCAACCAGCATACTGAAAATCAAAATTAATAGTTAAGTTTTCCATTGCATTATAGGAAACGCCAGCACGCAAATCATATGGCATAGTCAATTTAGCTACTCCAGAACCTTCTGGAAATAAGTCTGAATATCCAACAGGGAATCCCGCAGGCTTAGCTGGTAAATTCTCAAATGTAAGATCTCCATTGACGGTAATTTCAGCTTGGTGTCTGTATGATAAACCTATTAATAGATCTTTGGTTGCTTTGTACTGTAATCCTACGTTGAATGTAAAAGCAGCATCTCCATCACCTTCAAAATTTACACCAACATTAGGTGCTGGAGGTAAAGCAACACCAGGTGCTAACGGAATTGCAGGTATATCAATGTTTTGGAGGAATTGCGCATTCGAAATAATATAATCTAAACCAACACCGATTGAGAAGTTATCGCTAACTTTATATGCCACTGTCGGATTGATGTAAAAAGTTTTTAATTCAGTTTTAACGGCAAGAGGTTTACCGATCCATGTTGCTGGCCATTCTGTACCAAGGCCGAAAGGATTATAAACACCAAGGCCGAATGATAAACCATTATCCATACTATAAGTTGCGTAGAAATTTATTGGCGTAAATGTTCTGTCAACTGTGGTTGATTTAGTAGTAAGTGGAGTAGGGCCAGTAAAATCAATAGTAGGCATGATAATAGTTGTCCCAAATAAAACATTAAAACCGCTCGTATTTGTTATACCAGCTGCGTTGAAATATATAGAAGATGCATCTGAGGCTTGACCCACAAATGCAAGTCCCATTCCCATTGCTCTAGCACCCTGAGTAGCAGTTTGAAAACCACCTGCGAATAAATTCACAGAAATTAGATACGTTACCACGCATAAAAGTAGTAATCGAGTTTTCAATTCTTTTCTCCTAAGAAAGTGATTAAAAAAGTATTTCTTAAAAATTGGCAATTTTTTATAAATAACAAATTATTTAATACTAAACAGAGAAATATATTTTTCAACGGGTTTACCTTCCGATACGTGTATTTCAGTAATTATCCCGTCAACATTTGCTTTAATCTCATTTTCCATCTTCATTGCTTCAAGGATCATAACAGTTTCACCCTCAGAAATATTGTCCCCAACTCCCTTTAGTATTTTTAATACTAATCCCGGCATAGGTGATTTAATAATTTTTATTTGATCTGCATTACCTTGCGATGCCGATAGAAGTTGATATGCTTTTTCTTGCAGTGTTGTCTTAATACTCAGATCAATAGTTGAATTATTTATTTGTAAAGATATTTCACCGTTAGATTTACTCCATTCTGATGCTTCATAAATTTTGTTATTAATCTTAAGTATAAATTTTGAATTATTTAACTCAGTAATGGAATAACTTAACCTAACATTATCAACTTCAACAAAATTATCATCTATTATCTTAACCTCTTTTAATTCGCCATTTATTCTAACTATAAATTCACTCATAATTCTGCTCCCACCAGTTATTATTCTTTACAGAAGTATTTACTTTTTGTGCAGATTTCTTTTTTGATTGAATAAGTGCAGCTAAAATACTTGCAGCAGTTTCGTGCTCAT
>JBBQSH010000265.1:0-3592 GCA_038214015.1 Ignavibacteriales bacterium
AATTAGTTGTTTCGAACTAAATCCATTACAAGGCAGGATGTTATTGGAGTAGAACCAAGTTTTTTTCTTTTTGTGTAAAAATATTTTCCAACGAACTGTCCAAGAAAAAACGCTCCAATCAAAATTGGATAAGTGTATAATTCAAATCCGATGTTCGAAAAGATTCTTGCCGCAATAATAAATGGAACGGGAACATGTATCGCCAAAACCCATTGGAGCCCGTATTTTTTAACATTAGCCCGCCAATAGCCAAACGGCAGATTAAGTATAAAAACAAAAATTGTAACTAGCAATAAGTTCATTTAAGATTAGTTTTTTTGATTGGCGAACATAAGAAAAACTTTGTGAGTAGGCAAAATATATTGTGTGCGGTGTAGCTCAGGTCTCCAGTTCCGAGTTGAGACAAAAAAAGCGCAGGTTGGGAAACCTGTGCTACGAAATAAATTGCATTAAGCCCCCTCTTTTGGAGGGGGTTGGGGGAGGCTATCCCATCAAAATATTAATTGATGCTGTGTTTACAATATCATCAACACTGCAGCCGCGACTTAAATCAAAGAATGGTTTTTTCAATCCCTGAACCATTGGACCAACTGCTTCAGCTCCGCCCCAGCGCTGCGCAATTTTATATCCAATATTTCCAGCATTCAAATCAGGGAAAGCTAAAACATTTGCTTTGCCGGCAACTTTACTTTCAGGTGCTTTTTTCTTTCCTATCGATTCAATTATTGCAGCATCAAACTGAAGTTCACCATCAACATTAAGATCAGGTCTTTTTGTTTTTACGATTTCTGTTGCTTTGATAACTTTATCCGCAAGCTCGTGAACTGCACTTCCTTTTGTAGAGAAAGAAAGCATCGCAATCAACGGTTCTTCACCGGTTAATTTTTTATGATTTTCTGCCGTTGATATTGCAATATCTGCAAGCTGTTCTGCATCAGGATTTGGAACAACAGCACAATCAGCAAAACTGTACGCTTTATCTTTAAACAACATTAAAAAGAAACTTGAAACGATTGAAATTCCCGAAGGCATTCCAACAATCTGTATTCCCGCTTTCATAACATCTGCTGTTGATGCAAACGAACCGGCAACACTTCCATCAACTAAACCTTCGCGTAACATCATTGCAGCAAAAAATAAATCACGTTTCATTGTTTCTTTTGCTTGCTCAGGAGTCATTCCTTTTTTCTTGCGTAGTTCATAATAGATATTTGCAAACTCATCAAACTTTGGATGTGTTGTATGATCGATAATCTCAACTCCGTTTAAATCAACACCAAGTTTTTTTGCATCTTCATTTATTTTTTGCGGATTGCCATGTGTAATTACTTTACAGATTTTTTCTTTAGTTAAAATTTCTGCGGCTTTAAGTACGCGTTCATCGTGTGACTCTGGAAGGATGATAGTTTTGTTTTTAGATTTTGCTTTAGATTTTATTTGATCTAATAATTCGTAACCCATAAATTCTCCATAAAAGTTTTTGTATTTACAATACAAAGCTAAGCATTGTATTTTTAATGTAGTAAAAATATTACTGTCTATCTATTTTTACCTGTAATGATTGATAAATTTTACTGCCATTTTTGACGATGGCTTGATATTTGTTTTTTTTTTTGAACTATTTTTTACGGAATAAAATTTGCTTTATAAATTACACACAGAGGGACAAAATGTGTACAAAAAAAATATACTTAACGGGTAAATACTTCTCCATTTACAGAAAAACCTTAGGAATAATTTCCGTGCACACACGAATGTTTTATAAAACATTTGTCAAAATTATTTCTATGGTAATATTTTCTTTTTGTAGTATACTGCCACAGGATTTTCAAGTAAGTTCAAATAGTGCTGTATTATTTAAAAATGATATTGCTGCTGATTCATTTGGAAATTTTGTCATTGTATGGGACGATGCAAGGAATGTAAGTTTCCCTTATGGAGGAACTGGAACTGAATGTGATATATATGGGCAAATTTATAATAAAACGGGCCAACCTAATGGTGGCAATTTCCGTATCACAGATGATTGTATTAATTCTAATTCATCTTTTGCTAGTCAGTTTTTCCCAAGAGTTGCAATGAATCAAATAGGCGAGTTTATTGTAACATGGGTTGATACAAGAAAAAGCGAACTTCAAACTGATAGTATTCAACTAAATAATTTTAATATTTACGCACAGCGATTTGATTCAAGTTTTAACCCAGTTGATAGCAATTTTTTAGTTAATGATAGTTCAATATTTGGACAAACAAATCCAGATGTTCTAATCAGAAACGATGGGAGTTTTATAATTGTATGGGTAAATACGCTTGATAATAATACAATAAATATACAATCTTTTGATTCTGCAGGCAAAAAAATTGGTACTTCTAAAAGATTGGGTCAGTTTGGTCAAAACCCCAGAATTGCTGCATTTGTAAATGGAAATTTTTTAATTATCTCTGATAGTACTGCCCAAATATATTCCTTCCCTTCAAATACCATAGGATATCCATTTAAGATTTCATTTGGCTATACGCGAGATTTAGCAATTAACGAAATAAATAAAATATACATTATACAAATGGAAAATAGGATTACATCACATCAATTATTGGATTCAGATATTTTCTTATATGAGTATGATATTTTTGGTAATAACATCAGTAAAATCAAAGTTAATGATGACACTACAAATTATTGGCAAACAAGTCCAACTATTTCTACAAATAATCTGCACACGTTTATTGCTTGGCAAGACTACAGAAATGGATATCAAACAGGAGATGGAGAATGTCAAGATATATATGGTCAAAGATTCGATCAACAACTTAGTAAAATTGGACTGAATCTAAAATTATCGCATGAAGAAAACGGATCTGAACAATTTATTCCCGCGACGATATTAATAAGTGACACGATTTATTTATTTTGGCTTGATAGTAGAAGTGAAGAATATTTCCCTGGAATCCTTCCACCACTTCCGAAAGTTGACATTTGGGGGACTATACAAGATTTTAATAATCCTATTGAAGGTGAGATCTTTAGGTGTTTACCACCTGAGCCACCGCCTTCAACACAGTTCAATTTTTATCCTTGTTATCCTAATCCAACCAATTCAAATGTAACTTTTAATTACGATTTATTGGAGGATTCAGAAGTTCAAATAAGTTTATTTAACGTGTTAGGAAAGGAGGTAAAAACGTTATATTCTGGATTCGATAAGATAGGAAGTTATAGTAGAAATTTTGCTATTAATTATCTTCCTAGCGGTGTTTATTTCGCGAATATTAAAGTTAAAAAACTGGATGAAGGATCGCTTTCTCGTACTGTAAAAGTAGTTCTAATTAAATAGTGCTATTAACAATAAAAGGAGTAGTTATGAAAACTATTAATTTCAATTTATCGTTTTTATTGATAATCTTTTTATTTCTGTTATTTTCAAGTAATTCTTATGCACAACTCTCAAATAAAAATGGTGAGATTTATACAACTGAAATATCAGTTAAATTTAAATCAAGAGCTGTTGATAAAATTAATACTAAAGGTGTTGCAAATTTAAATAATTTTAGAACAGAATTAAAAGAAGTTAGAGATTTTCTCTTTAATAAT
>JBBQSH010000266.1:0-3583 GCA_038214015.1 Ignavibacteriales bacterium
GCATTTTAAAATTTCCTTTGGTCAATTATTTATTTCTTATCTCCTTCAGTTCAAATGTAATTGTTCCATAACCTAAGATATCACGGGCAAAGCCAAGCATTCCGCCGCCTTCAATGGAGACAAGCATCTTTACCATACCAAGATCTTTTGCGTACCATTCAGTTAAAATATTTTTCGTACCTTCCGATGTTTCAAGGGTAGTTTCAACTTTTAATGTTTCAAATTTTCCTGCTGGGAGAGTTATGGTTTCTATCTTGGATGCTTTACCTTTTAGATTAACAGTATGAGTTTCATCATTTATAAATTCCTTGCCATCCCAATTCCACTCCTGACCAATTTGAACTGGAAAGGGGACTCTTAAAAGCGGTTTATCATACACATAATTACCTTCTTTTGTTATAAATAATAGAAGTTTAATTTTTTGATAAGTTTCATTAACAAATAATCCTTTATCATCTACAAAAAGTTTTTGTCTGTATTTGAATTTTTCTGAATCATAACTAAATAAATAAACATTTTTTTCTTTCTTCACTTTTAATTCAAGCTCTCCAAAACTTGAATCATATATAAGTGTCTTTTTTATTTCAGTCGGGAAATATTCCTTGCCAAAGGTCTTATCAGAATTTAAAGAAGTTAATATTTCGTTTTCTTTTGTTTGTGGATAGAAATCTGAGGTAATAAAAATTAAAGCTAAGCCAAATACTATTATCAAAAAGAAATTTTTCATCTGTTTCTCTTAAAATTGTTTATATAAGAATACCAAGTTAAATGAGTTTTTACAATGTATTAAATCATCTGTACGATTAAGTTATTTATATTTGTTTCGAACATTAAAAACGATTTTAATTTAAAATATGAATTATCGCGATAAACTTGAAAAAATAGTAACGAAAAACTGTTCGATTATAGGAAAAGATTTATATCTAAATTCAGCGGTACTAATACCAATTATTGTTATAGATAATAATGAGTTTGTTTTATTTGAGAAAAGATCTTCAACTGTAAGGCAACCCGGTGAAGTTAGTTTCCCTGGTGGACATTTTGATTTGCGTTACGATAAAGATTTCCTATCAACAGCTACTAGAGAAACCTGTGAAGAATTAGGTATCGAAAATACCTGTATTGAAGTTTTAGGAAGTATTGGTACTCTTGTGGCGCCAATGGGAGTAATTGTAGAAACTTATCTTGGTGTTTTAAATATAGACTCCCTAGATGAATTGAAAATAGACCATAAAGAAGTTGACCGAATATTTTTAATCCCTTTGGAATATTTTATTAACAACAAACCTGAAGAATATTTTACAAGACTCGAACTTCATCCATTTATGACAAAAGAAGATGGAGAAAAAGTTGAACTACTTCCGGTTAAAGAACTAGGTTTACCGGAAAAATATTCGATACCCTGGACGAATGAAAAACATCGTGTGCTGGTTTATAAAACTTCTGAAGAGGTAATCTGGGGAATTACAGCGGAACTTATTTTTGAATTATCTAATAGAATGAAAGAACAAATTGATAAATAATTATAAGCACGTTATCTGGGATTGGAATGGCACGTTATTAAACGATGTAGATTTTTGTCGGAGAATTATTAATAGAATCCTTGTCGAAAATAATCTACCAGATCTATCTTTTAATAAGTATAGAGAGATTTTTACTTTTCCTGTGCAGAATTATTATCAAGCGGCAGGATTGGATTTTAGTAAAATTTCTTTTGAAGTTCTTGGTAAAGATTTTATAGATGAGTATGAATCCAAAAAATTAACCTGTTCATTATTTGAGAACTCTGAAATTGTTTTATCGGGAATTCATAAAAAGGGAATAGGGCAATCAGTTCTTTCAGCATATTTGCACGATAATCTTCTTAATATTCTTGATCATTACAACCTAACTAAATATTTTGATAATGTTATTGGTTTAGACAACATCTATGCAGGTAGTAAAACTCATCTGGGGTTATCGTTGGTTGAGCAATTAAATCTACCTAAAGAACAAATTTTATTTATTGGTGATACTCTGCATGATGCTGAAGTTGCCGAAGCTATGGGTGTGAACTCAATCCTTATTGCAAATGGTCATCAAACAAAAGAAAAGCTGATTGGTAACGGTAGATTTATATTAGATGATTTATTTTCACTTAAAATATATCTTGCTCTTGATTGAGGCCGCATAGAGATATTAGATTTTTGGGAAATTATAATTAAAAAATAAACTATCCTTTTAGTTACTTGCTTCGCTTAAAAATCAAATACAAAATAGAGAATATTCTTGATTGGTTTTTTTAGACCCTCTGCATATATTTGGCAATCAATTTTTGAAGAAAATAAGCAGAATTAATGCAGAAAATCAGAATAAGTGATCTTGGAAAATTCGTAGGGCAGGAAGTTACCCTTCAAGGCTGGCTATTCAATAAAAGATCAAGCGGAAAAATAAAATTTATTATTCTTCGTGATGGATCAGGTTATCTTCAATGTGTTTACTTCAAAGGTAATTTAACCGAAGAAGTTTTTGACAAAGCTGATAAAATTGGTCAGGAATCTTCGATCGAAGTTACCGGCAAAGTAAAAGAAGAACCTCGTGCACCAGGTGGATTTGAACTTGATGCAACAGATTTAAAAGTTATTTCTGATGCTCACGATTATCCGATTACTCCAAAAGATCACGGAATAGAATTTTTACTCGATAACAGACATTTATGGCTGCGTTCGAGCAGACAAGTTGCAATTATGAAAATCCGTCATCGTGTTGTTAAAGCAATTCGTGATTTTTTTGACGAACGTGGTTTTACTTTAATGGATCCTCCAATCCTTACACCAAATGCAGTTGAAGGAACATCCACACTATTTGAAACTCCGTATTTTGATTTAGGTAATGCATATCTAACTCAATCAGGACAACTTTATGCAGAAGCCGGTGCGATGGCACTTGGTAAAGTTTATACTTTTGGTCCAACTTTCCGTGCTGAAAAATCTAAAACTAGAAGACACCTAACAGAATTCTGGATGGTTGAACCTGAAGTTGCATTCAATGATTTGAATGACAATATGGATTTGGCTGAAGAATTTTTGGAGTACATCGTTCAAACAATATTGAAAGAAAAATCTGAAGAACTTAAAGTTCTCGAACGTGACATTACAAAACTTCAAAATGTAAAACGTCCTTTCCCACGGGTTCATTATGACGAAGCAGTTGAGATTTTAAAAAAGAATGGCATAGATTTTAAATGGGGTGATGATATTACTGGAGCTGATGAGACAATTGTATCCGCGCAATTTGATAGACCAATTATGGTTCATCATTATCCTGCTGAAATAAAAGCGTTTTATATGAAGCGTGATCCAGATGCTCCAAAGTATGCGCTTGCTGTTGATGTACTTGCGCCTGAAGGTTATGGAGAAATTATTGGCGGCAGCCAGAGGGAAGATAATTTAGATTTTCTTTTAGAGAGAATTAAAGAACACAATCTTCCTCAAAGTGCTTTTGAGTGGTATCTGGACTTAAGGCGATTTGGATCAGTTCCACACTCAGGTTTTGGCTTAGGATTGGAAAGAACTGTTAGCTGGATTTGCGGATTAGATCATTT
>JBBQSH010000267.1:0-3582 GCA_038214015.1 Ignavibacteriales bacterium
ATAGAAATTGGATGTATGTGGATTTTAATTAACCACAAAAAAGTATGCGGAATATTTTTTATCGAACCAAAAACAGAAAACATTAAAAACTCCCCTAAGAGTATTTCAAAATTAAGTAATAATTTTTTGAAAGTCATCTATTAATAAGAGAAAGACGATATAATGCTATACCGTCTTCCGTTGAATTAGAAAAGTGCACTTAGCTAACAATCAATCTTTCATTATTCAACAGCTAAAACGTTAAGGCAACCAATCAAATTTCTGTTAAATGCTGCAAGATGACTTACTGAGCCGGCTTTAAGATTTGTGTATAATCTTATGATACCCGGATTTGTAACTACATTTGTTAACTGATCTTCAAGATCAGCAATATCAAGTTCTTCAATTGCAATACCAACCAATAATGCTTCATTTAAAGAAACGCTACCTTGAGCAATAAGCTGATCGTAAAGTGCTTGAAATGTTTCATCTGGAAAGACACCTACTTCATCTGATGTTAATGGATCTGGAATACTATACTTGTCTAACATTCTTTTAACAGCTGTCATATGAGCTTGTTCACTTAATTTAATATTTAAGAAAACTTGCGCATTATAAGTTGTACCCATAACTGTATAAACATCACGGGCAAGTTTTTCTTCAATTCTCATATAAATTAATCCATCAATTTCTTCCTGAGTTACAGTATAAGTTCCACCGTCAGGTGAAATAAGATCAATATTGCCTGATTTTGATAATTCAGTTTCAGGCGAAACAACGTCTGTGTTTGAGTTACATCCAACTAACAAAAAAACGAAAAGAACTAATCCAAGAATTTTTGCTGTTAACTTTTTCATTTTATTCTCACTGTATTGTATGTATAAAAAGCGATGCTCACTTTGAGCATCGCATTGTTGAATTTACTAATTACTTTCTTCCGCCACGGTTACCTTTTGGACCAGTACCATCGCAAGTTCCGGTACCAGTACCACTGCCAGAACCATTACCCGTACCGTCTTTTGGTCCAACACCATTGTTACCTGTTCCGTTTCCAGGACCATATTTATTTCCACCAGAATTGTTCTGATTGTTTTTGCCATTCATATTCTTTCGTCCGGTTCCATCTTTAGGTTTTACAAAATCAGGATCTTTACCATTTGGAATACCATCGCCATCTGAATCGAATGCATTATCATTTAGTCCGTCACCGTTCAAATCAACAAAACCTTTTCCATTTTTTCTATTCTTGGCACCAGTATAATCTTCATCTCTGCCATTCGGAATTCCGTCACCATCAACATCCGGTGCGTTATCGTTATAACCATCGTTATTTGCATCAACAAAACGATTGCTATGTTCTTTGTTTTGAGTTTGCACTTTTACCTCACTCTTAGTTTGGTTCTGAATTTGATTTTTTTCTTGCTTTGGTTCTTCCTGTGCAAGAATTGTCGATGAGAACAGTACCGCCATAAGCACTACGGTTGAGAGAACGCTTATAAGATTTTTCTTTTTCATTTTATCACTCCTTAAGTGTTTGTGTTTGTTTGTTGGATATAGTTATCCAAAGGCTGTGCCGAAATATTTCCTTTTGTTTTCGATTGATATGCAAAGTTTTTTTGATGGTTCGACTATCACGGCGAACTGCCGCGACTTGTTGGACGAAGAGTAATCTTATTTAATGTTTTTAATTAATAATTCTTTTCATCTAAAAAATTAAAAAGTAATTTGTGGTATGAGATTAAGATTTAAACTTTCACCCAAAGCAATCATCTCCATAACATTACTCATTGCAGTTGTAATGCTTATTTCATCTTACATCGAATTAAATCAAAGCAAAAAGGAAATTTTCCAACTTCTGTACGAGCATTCATCAACACTTCTTGAATCGGTAATTCAAAGCAGTGAAAATACTCTCAACTCAAGTTATGAGATTGAAAATTTGATTGCTGAAAGATTACTTGATAATGCAAGAATGATTAAAAGGCTAGATGTAGAAAAATCTTTAAAGAAAGATGAGCTGATTAAAATTGTAAATGAAAACAGTCTTTACAGAATTAATCTTTTTGATTCAAAAGGTAATCGGGTTTTAACAAATCGAGTTCCTGAACCGGGTCACACTCACGGAGAAGAAAACATAAATCGTTTTGAAGAACTTGAACCGATTCTTAATGGAGATGTTGATGAACTGATAATTGGATTAAAGAATGCTGAGTTTTCTGATGAAGAAAGATTTGCTGTAGCTGTTGCACGATCAAATAATAAAGGGGCAATCGTTGTTAATATGGATGCGCAAGATTTTCTTGAGTTCAGAAAGAAAATCGGTATTGGCGTAATTCTTCAACAGATGTCCAAACATCACGGAATTGAATACATAATTTTACAGGATACAATAGGCATACTTGCTGCAAGCGAAAAAATAGATACGGTAGAAGCAATTAATGATTCAGAGTTTTTAATTCCTGCCTTGTTATCCGATTCTGTTTTCTCAAGAACTACAAATCATATCGGACATGAAGTTTACGAAGTTACAAAAAGATTTTTACTTGATGATGAAATTATCGGTTTGTACAGGCTTGGCGTTTCTCTTGAAGATATTAGAAATGTTGAAGATAGAATGTTGAGAAGATTAATTATTATATCATTAATACTTGCTGCTATTTCAATTATTGTATTAAGCATAATATTTACCACTCAAAATCTTAAAACAATTTCCAATGAATACGAAAAGTTTAAAACTTTAACTTCTTCTGTTTTAGAAAACATGAGTGAAGCAGTAATTGTTTTAGACAAAGAAAATAATATTACGTTGTTCAATCGGTCAGCTGAAAATTTATTTAAAATTAATTCAGAAGCAGTACTGCAAAATAATATAAGTTTGGTTGGGGAAGGAGTATTAAATTTTATAGAAATAAACGGATCAAATGAACTCAATCCAAACTTCGAAAAAGAAATTTATATAAATGGAGAACAAATATTTCTTTCATTCAGTGTTTCACAACTTGATGACCCGGATACGAATCAAATAAAATATACCGTTGTAATAAAGGATCTAACTGAAACAAAACGGCTAGAAAATGAAGCCAAGAAAAATGAGAAACTTTCTGCAATGGGTGAACTTGCATCAGGAGTTGCGCATGAAATTAGAAATCCTATAAACGCTATCGGAATGATTGCACAGAGATTGAATAAAGAATTTGTTCCTACGTCAAATCAAACCGAGTATACGGATATTACTACACTATTAAAAAGTGAAGTAAACAGGATTAACAAAATTATAACTCAGTTTTTAAGTTATGCAAAACCTATTGATCTTAATCCAAAAATTGTTGAATTAAAATCTTACTTTGAAGAAATCTATCATCTATTTGAAGATCAGGCGAAACAAAAATCTATTAAGTTCATCTTACAAAAAGATGATTTGATAAAGATTAAGATTGATCCGGATTTAATTAAACAATCTTTAATGAATATTATACAAAATGCTTTTGATGCTGTTAATAGAGATGGTGTAGTGACCGTTCAATATTTTAAAGTAAAGAATGAATTGATTATTCAGGTTATAGATAATGGAATTGGAATTTCTTCTGAGCAGCAAAAGAAAAT
>JBBQSH010000268.1:0-3552 GCA_038214015.1 Ignavibacteriales bacterium
CTCCGTTTGAAGTTGTGCCAAAGCTCCTCCACGCACCTGCATAGTATTGAACTATACCAACATCTATAAAATTTCCCAAGCTGTTTTTTAACTGTACTGCTGCATTTACTGTTGTAAATGTGTAAGTATTGTTTTGTGCCGGTACATTATCTATTTGCTGACTTGCATACTCATAGAAAACTCTTATGCTTACCGTTGCTCTTGTTGTTATAACTGTAAATGTACCATCTCCATTGTTAACTGCATCTTTCCAGCTTCCCTCATAATACTTAACGTTACTTGTAGGTATCTGGTTACCCAAACTGTTTTTTAAGTTTACTACAAGGTTTGGATTTGTTGCTGGCTCCGGCAGCCTGTCTAAAATGTATTGTGCATTCCAGTAAAGAAACTTCCAGCCTTCTATTGTTACAAAACGCGGGTCTGTGTTAAGCGAATCTTTATAAACATTATCCACTAAATCCTGGAATGCTTTTACCTGAGTTCTGCAAGCAAGTGAGTCTCCGTTTTGTAAGTTTGTTTTAGCTGTTGTTAGGATGTTTTTTAGTTCATTGGAGAATGCAAGATCGCCAAGCCAGTTGTAAGTTGAAACACTATCAATATAGTCCAGTAAATTATCAAGTAAATCATTTGTTAGGCTTGAAGAATCTGGGTATGCAGGTGTATATGAAAGTATATAATGATTTCTCATTTGATACAGAGTAGAATTTGTATCACTTATAATTAAAGTTCTTAAAGAATTAATAAATTTAGGCTCCAAATATCTGTTAGATAGACTGCCATAAGTCAAAACTTCATAAGGATTTGGTAAATATTTGACTCTGAATGTGTCATTAGTTTCGTTCTGTAAAGCATAAATACTTCTTTCAGGTTGATTATCTTTGTTAATTATACCTAGCTCAGAAAAATAATCGTATCGTTCTTGACCTGTTTTATTTTCAAAGTAATTATTTAATAGTAAGGAACCATCATTTGAGAATATATTTAAATCAATAGTTAACATAATTACTTCTAAAGTTGAATTTGCTAAAGCTATTTTATTAAAAAGAATTGATCTAACCTCATCCTTATACCTAGGATCTTTGCCGTACCAAGCAAGCACGTTAATAAATAACTCTGGTGCATCATTATATCCATCAATCACAAAGTTATAATTATTGTAATCACCTATTTCAGTAAGAGTTTTAATAGCAAGAAATCTTGGGAAGTAGCTAGCGTAATTTGCTATTATTTTCATCTTTTCAATTGCCGTAACATCGCCCAATAATCCTCTAAAAAAAATGTTTGTGTATGCTTTATACCAATATGCTCGTTCATCAGCTAACGCGAATGTAGTATCAATTTCTGTATTTAGATTACTAATGAGAAATTGCGTTTCAGATTTTAAATAATACAAATACTTAACAGCTGAAATATATAAAATAGCTGGTTTTTCAATATCATCTGTTATAATGATTTGCTTTATGCTATCTACGGAGCGATTATGCATTAAATGAAGGCTTTCATAATCTAATTCACCTTCAGACCATATATTTTGGCAGTCATTAGTCGTTGATATCAAAACTACTATAAATATTATTTTAATTAATGTTTTCATATTTATCTCCAATTCAAATATATGTTATTATGGGTTACACGGAATCAATCCGCAGTCAAGAAAAGTTGGAGTACCTATTATACCAATTGGTCTAAGCTCACACCACCAACTTTGTTGACTTGCCCAATTCTGGATTCTTGTTTTTATCTTTTCATATTCTAGTGATGCAACTTTATCTGCTTCAATTTCAGAAATATATTTCTCAGTATTATTTTTATTCATTAAAGTTTTCAAATCATTAATCATATATAAAAAATCATTAATTAAATCTTTGATTTCCTGTTTTTTTGCATTAAGAGCATCCTCAGGGCATTTATATTGACTATTTTTTTCAAGTCTTTTATTTGCCAATTGCTTTAATCCGCCAATGCTATTTAAAATTAGAGGTAGGTATTTCTCTATTTGATCAAGATGATGGTTTTCATGATCAATGACTCCAGCTGAAAAATAATATTTTTCATAAGGTAATCCACCAATTCTTTCAGGCCCAAAAGACCAGTAATCTTTAAGTACATGCATTACTTTATTGTAATCAGTACAATTCTTAATATGCTGGGCAAGAAGAACAATATTAGTTCCATCTCCTAAATCTATATAATTGCAGGTAGCAGGTTGATCAGGACAATGCGAAGTAAATATTGGAACACGAAGGTTCTCAATACTGAAATTCCAATAATGATGGTTTGGGTCAGTTTTATCAAGGCAAACAACTATTTTCATATCGTCAAGCCGATTGTATATTGGTGGTGGTGGAGTACCAGATGCAAAATCACCAATTTTAGGCATTATATAAGTTTGACCAAACATAATGTCACTACAAGCACTTGTCATTTGGTAATTACATGCATCACCAGTAGATGTATTTTGGTTTTTACCTTTTTCACCTTTCCAATTCCAAGGTTTATTTTCTTCTAGAATAGAAATCGCACTTACATTTTCAAATTTAGGTGGTTGGTAATTATTGCAAATAATGGTTTTTTGTTTGCACCCACCCAACACCACATTGGCTTTTACATATAAGTTTTCAACAAAGTTAATATTAGCACAGCTAACCGGGTTATCATTCTCAATCGGGTTGTTATTGTTTAAACTTCTGTTCTGCTGGTTCATATCAATTATACCAACTCTTATGTTTACACTGCCGCTGTCTGCACTTGTATCAGCAATAAAGTAAAATGGCTGTGTTACTCCATAAAAATAATTATTGCTGTCTATTGCAGTTCTCATATATCCTAATTGACATCCATCTAACATTCCAAGCTCAAAGGTTTGTAAGCTGTCAAAAGGAGTTGTTGTTCCATCAGGGTTTAATTTCTTCGGTATTATTCGTGCAGTATCACCAGCACTTATTGTTGGCGGGTCAATCTCAACTATAAATGGATTTACTTTAACCACCACATTGCCATAACCTTCAAGAGTTTCTCCAAAAACTATCCACTCAGTTTGAATCGGTTCTTTTTCTTTATCATTAACATTTGAGTTTTCTATTTTATCTTCTTCATTTTTATTAACATTATTCTTAGTCAGCCGCGCAGAGATATTCCCTGTTTCAGTTATTACTTTTATGACTATTTTGGTAGAGTCAACATCAATGCTATCATTTGCAACAATTCTAAATCTATTTGGAATCCCTTTTAATGAATTATCTGTAAGTGAGTCAAGTAAAAATCCATAATTACTTCCATCGATTATCCAAACATCAAAAGATTGATCTGAAATAAATTCTTCTGTTCCATAATCAGTTCTTCTTTTTACTGTTACTATTGCAGTATCTCCGGGAGCAATTATTTTCGGATCAGTCTCCACTATTAAATCAAACAAGGCTGGTTTTATTATCACACTATCATATTCTATCAATCCATTTCCTTCTATCATTATAACACCAAGTGTATCCAGCGTATCACGCAAAGGTTTATTATATATTATTTGGATATTACTCAAATCACTTAATATCGTTT
>JBBQSH010000269.1:0-3513 GCA_038214015.1 Ignavibacteriales bacterium
TTGTAACTCCTGTTAGCAAAGGATATAATCTTGATGGAGAAAATTGAGAATTTGCAATATAAAGTCAAGGCTAAATTAATTAGAAAAATTATTGAGTTGGCCTTTCTAAGATAAACTAAATAATTATTGGATTATAAATGAATTACTGACAATTTCACCTGACCAGTTTTGGTTATGATTAAATGTATAGGGAATTCTAATTCGAAATTTACCGCTTTCATCAATGATAATGCTGTCTGTTAGTGATTCCTTAAAACTAATAGTTAAATCTATACCCGGACAAAGTGCAAGGCAAGGTAACCCAAAATTACTATACTCAATCCAATTTTCATTTTCATTTTTGTCGATATAGAATGCAACAGAAGTACAGCAACTTGCAAGATGCGCTGTTAATGGATTAAAATTGTTTAATGTAAAATTGATTGTTTCACTATTAAGATAATTTGATTTATTTGTTTGTACGAAAAGTTTTTCCTGGACATTATTTGGATCTTCCGAACAACTGTTCATAATTATGCTTAAAACTATAAGTAAAATAATCCTCTTCATCATACAATCTCATTTGAAATTATTGGATCATAACTCTTTTAAACTTCAAAACCGAATTAGTAACTGAAACAATATCCATAGTAAAATTTTCTGTACCACCCCAGTAGCCTACATTTATCTTAAGTTTCGTACCTGATAATGATTCCCAATTTCCCTGATAGTTATCATATACAACAGGTGGTGTTCCGCACCAGCCAACATTTATTCTTTCTATAAAAGTTCCATTATCAAGAATTATCAAACCCGAATTATCATTTTCTAAATTAATAGATTTTTCCATTGTAAAAACATCCTCCTGATAAGAACGGTAAACCCACGTACCTTCTAAATTATCAGGTATACTTACATTTACCGGATTATCTGTACAGGATATTAATATTAAAATTATTGGAAGGGTTAAAAGAACTTTTACTAAATTTTTCATATTACTTATTAGAGACTTCTGAAAAATAGAATTCGATTTGACTGTCATTCTCGCGAAAGCGGGAATCTGCCACATAATCAAGAGATTCCTGTTTGCACAGGAATGACATATTGAATTTTTCAGAAGTCTCTATTACTTATTTCCACATAACTCAATTCAAACTTAGAACAAATTTTTGGAAATCTCAAAGCAATTATTTAGCAATCGGTAACATCGGGTTGAATAATATTTCTGTATCCTATTGTCTGTCAAGGTCTTGCGTCATCATCTACTTATTAATGTGCTTAACTTTTGCCTTAATGCTCAATAGTTATTACTACATTTCCTTTTTTATGTCCTTTATCAACATATCTGTGAGCTTCAACTATTTCTTCTAAAGGATAGCGCCTGTCAATCACGGTTTTCAACTTTCCCGCTTCGCATAGTTCTTTGATAGTGTAGGGTCTTCTACCTTTAACTTGATGTTACCGGACATAGTAAGAACGTTTAGATAATGTCCTGATTTAGAGAGGGATTTTTTACGTTTTGAAGATTCAATTTTTCCTACAGCATCATAAATAACATCGTAAGTCTCACCGCTCTGTGTAAAATCTTCTTTCGTGTAATCAATTACTTTATCTGCACCCAGAGATTTTACCATTTCCAAATTAACAGTACTGCAGACACCTGTAACTTCTGCACCAAAGTATTTAGCAAGCTGTATTGCATAAGTACCTACGCTGCCGGAAGCTCCATAGATTAATACTTTTTGAGCTTTCCGGATATTTGCTTTTCTAAGATGGATCAATGCGGTTATTCCGCCATTAGAAACCGGGGCGGCTTCCTCGTAGGTCATATTGGTCGGTTTAATTGCAAGAATACCATCTTCAGGTATACAGCAATATTGGGCATATGTATTAAATCTAAATTCAGTGGATGCAAAAACGGGATCGCCTATCTTAAACATCGTAACATCTTTACCGACTGCTTCAATATCTCCGGCCAGTTCCATTCCAAGTATTTTTTTTCTTGGTCTGTTAAAACCCACTATGATTCTCATAAGCGGCTTGAAAAAGAAATCTTTTACTGGACCCAACCCAGGTGCTAAACGCCTTATCTTAGTATCCCCAATGTGTACTGTGGTAACAATAACTTTTATCAGTACTTCATTATTTTTAGGAAAAGGTTTTTCTACTTCTTTAAACTGAAGAACCTCAGGTGGTCCGTATTTACTGCATATAACTGCTTTCATAAATATTTCTTCAATGATTCCTTGGTTTGATCATTTTAAATAAGTTGCAATAGTATAATTCATTTGGTTTAGTCCCATCTATTCGCAAAACTTGTCTTGTCAAATAAAGCATTCCTAATAATGTTAGTAAATCGGATGATTAAAGTTATCATATCAATCTAACTAGAGTTCTGTGGTTTTAACTAAGTTTAAAATTTTTGTATGGGCACCAAATACTAGTCTGCCTTCAATGTTCCCAAACATTTTGTGCAGCGCTATTTGTGTTTTCTGTGTCTGCTCAGGTTGGTCAAAGTCAAGCTCAATAATTACAAACTTTTCATCATCATTGGGACGGTAAATGCGGTAACGCTTTACACCAGATTTTTTTCTATTTATGGGATCGCTGTCAAACGCTTTCTTCCATTCACCATAGTTAGAAATTTTGTGCTCAGTTCTAAGAGTTATCATGGGTTGCCTTCTAAATAGAGTTATTAACTTTTGTTATCTATCCTTTAGTTTTCACATATTTGATTTGCATGTCTCCCGACCAAAAGCCATATGCCATTTTCATTCATCCAAATATTAGTAAACCTGCGGTTAATTGTTTTTCCGGTTTCCGGTGATTTATCGTTTGGAACAACTGTCTCATTACCCATCACAATAACAGTTTTTCCGTGAATTGATATAGCCTCAATCTCTCGAATAAATGAAGAGTATGTACGTATGCCAGCCCTAATTGGACCATCTTTGGCTTTGCCAACTTTATTACGTGGATTGTTAACAATATAATCTTCTGACCAAAGTGTTTGCATTTCATCTAAATCATTTCGCAATAAAGCATCAACTTCTTTTTGTTCAAGTTTTCTGATCTCTTGTTCAATCGAAACATTCAAAGAATCATTTTGACCATAAATATTAATTACAAGAACAGAAAACGTAAAAAATACTAGTATCATTTTCATATTTACCTCTAAAAATTATCTGCAGTATCGGCGTTGCGCCTAACCCGCCGCCCATAACAGGGAAGCCGAGTAAAACACAATTGCCGATGATTAAGCCGTAGGTGCTTATCTTTTTTCGTAAGCACCGAAGGCAAGTTAATTAATTAGTCCGCCGCGGCGGAGAGCACCTTGAACAAAGTCTTTAACTAAAACAACACCGCAAAAATAATTAATCCGCCAAACTAAATGGCGGTCAGATGTTATGTTTAAAAAGTCTCAACAATAGATTATTTTATTTTTTTAACAATCAAAAATAAGGAGATTTGCAATGAACAACATAACATTTTCAAACTCATCTTTCTTTGTTGGTATTGATACTCATCTTAAGA
>JBBQSH010000270.1:0-3479 GCA_038214015.1 Ignavibacteriales bacterium
TAAATGATAAAATTGAAATTGACACGGTTACATTTATTGTCGGTTCGTATAGTAAACCTTTATTAGAGCACTATCGATCGAGTTTAAGAGAAGATGCTCCGGTGTTAGTTTATGGTCTTTACTTCGATCTTAGAGAAGGTGTCTTATTAGAAGGTGGCAAAGAATTTAAGATAAGTGTATCTAATATTCTTACCGGAAGTTTTTATGGTTTTAAATCATTTTTTATACTCGCAATAGATTTAAATGACGACGATAAATATGATTTTAGCAGTGGCTCTCTCGAAAATATTCAGGTTTATAATGAATCGATTGACAAACCAATAAACCTTGGCGAGTTTAGTATAAATATTTTGGATATTGATAATTATGGAAACTGGATAAAAGTATTTGTTGCAGATAATAATCAATCAGAAATAAAAAGTACAACACCTGGTAATCCTGCGCCCAAATGGGAAGCGCAAACATTAACGGGGGAACAAATTAGCAGTCAATCATTAAAAGGTAAATATGTTCTATTAGACTTTTGGGCAAGCTGGTGTAAGCCTTGCGTTGAAGAATTAAAAAGTATAAAGACAGCGCACCAAGATTTTTCTGTTGATAAACTTGAGATTATTGGAATTTTAGTAGATGAGGATAAAGAAAAAGTTCAAAAATTTATTGATATAAATCAGATAACGTGGTTGCAGATATTGGATAGTGCTGACATAATAAAAAATATGTTTTCAGTTGAAGGGATTCCTGACCCAGTCTTAATTTCTCCGGAAGGAATAATAATTGAAAGAGGTCAATCGTTAAGGGGATCAAACTTTGGCGAAACTTTGAGAAAACATATTCAACAATAGTTGGTAAGAAATTTAATCTTTTATTGAGGTAATCAATTCAGAAATTTTATCAATAAATTCTTTAGCGGTTTCTAACTTTTCTTCAATATTTTTTTTATCAAACTCTATAAAATCATCATAATCACTTCGCTGTCTCATCTGAAAGGCATTTGTATAAAATTCTCCCAAATGCTTTTTAATTAATCCTTTCTTTACAAAATTCTGATTGAACCAACCTAACAGTTGACCGTGTTTTGATGATTTAAAATCTTTTTTTAGCGCTAAAGCAGAAACGGCATAAAACGCTGAATAATAAATTCTATTTGCTGCCAATAATAATTTATCGTTTTTAAAAACAAGTTTTGCTTCCTCAAGCGTTTCGTTTGCTCTGTTAATTCTATATTGAATTAAAGATGATTTATCAACCGACATAATAAATTCCATCTAATTTTATTGATTCTCTTAGCGGTGTTATTGGAGATTCAATTTCATTCTTTGTGTAAATATGTGAATCAATAATAATATCGTTTTCAAGCATAATATCGTAAACAATCGCTTGCAATCTATCTTTAAGTCTCCAATCAATATTTTCATTCAGTATTATCGCAATATCGTAATCGGAATATTCATTAAAAGTATTTTTTGCTCGCGAGCCGAATAGATAAAGTCCAGCTAAATCAAAACCGCTTTTTTTTAATTGCTTAGAAATTTCTGCGAGTAATATTTTATCTTTTTCGCTCATAATTTGTCTTTCTTTGAGTTAAATATAAGAAAATGTTTTACTTAAATGCAGTAATAATTCCATAACTCCATCCGTTAGGGTCTGTTGTATTACAATTTATTGCAGTTGACTTTAGTCAACTGTTAGTGATAATAAAATTTTTACAGGCTTTCGCCACATTTATATATATACAATGTGACTAAAGTCAGATTATCTATCTTAATTTAATCCAATTGACTAAAGTCAACGGCTATAAAGGAGAGAATTTATGCAATGCAACAGACCCGTTAGCTAACGGATTCCAACAATTCGCAATAGTTAACCAATTTCTCCCCTTGAATGCGCGTAATTAATTGCTATTTTTAAGCTATGATAAAGAAAATTCTTACAATATTACTGTTTGGTTTTTTACTTTTTGCACAGCAAAGTCCAATGGATCAAAACCAGTTTATGCTTGCAGAAAGTTATGAGCAGCGCGGTGATTTTAACAAAGCTGTTGAGATAATTGAAACGCTAAATAAAAAAGATCCTTCAAATGTTCAGTATTTCAATAAACTTAATTCGCTTTATTTACAGCTAAAAAAGTATGATGAATCAGCAGCAATTATAAATACAAGAATAAACATCACTCCGCAGGATATAAGTTTATACGGATTGCTTGGTTCAACCTATTACACTTCCGGAGATCGTACAAAAGCTTACCAGGTTTGGGATGATGCAACTGAAAAGTTTAAAACAAATCCAATGACTTACCGCATAATTGCAAATTATGCGATTGAGAAAAGAGATTTTGAAAAAGCGATTGAGTATTTGAACCGTGGTAAAGAAATTTCTAAAGACCCATTTTTATATTCTTATGATCTTGGTGAACTTTATCAAATAACAATGCGCTATCGTGAGGCAGCAAAAGAATATTGTGATCTCATCAAAGCAAATGCTTCTCAGTATCCGCAGATAGAAAGTAAAATTCTTTCATACGCAAACAAACCAAATGCTTTAGATGAAACAATTGAGGTTATCGGGAAATACAAATCGGACAACATAAGTTTTTCTTATCTGCTTGCAAGGTTGTATATCGAAAAGAAGAATTATGATGAAGCCTTTGATCTTTACAAAGAGATTGATAAGAAACAGAACACAAAGGGCGCTGATCTTTTTTCATTCGGTGATTATGTTTATCGTGATGGCGAATATAAAACCGCATCAGAAGTTTTTAAGTTTCTTATAGATAATTACAGCGATCAGCAAAACATTCCGCTTGCAAAATTAGGATATGCAAAAACTCAGGAAGCACTTTTTATACAGAAGTTTAATGCAGTAAATCCGGAGTGGAAAACATTCACCATTCCCGCAAAAGTTGAAGAGAAAGAAATTGAACCGGTTATAAAAGCATATCAGGAGATTGTAAAGGTATACCAGCATTCCGAAGTTGCGATAGAAGCAAATCTGCGGATTGGAATTTTACTTCTTCATTACCGCAACGATATAACCGAAGCAGAAAACAATCTTAAAATTATCACCGATAATTATCCGATGTCAAAATTTGCGTCGCTTGCATTTATTGAGCTTGGTAATATTAAAATGCAGCAGGCTAAACTGGATGAAGCAGAAAAACTTTTTCAATCCGTTAATAAACTTCAGAGGGCAAATCCTGAGGACAGAAGTTATGCAAACTATCAGCTTGCAAGAATATTTTCTTTTAGAAATGATTTTGAATCTGCACGTAAAAATCTTTTAACTGTAATGGGCAACTTAAAAGACAACATTGCGAATGATGCAATTGAGTTTTCAATCTTATTGAACACAGCAAAGAATGATTCGTCTAATCTTTCGCTATACTGCTCTGCAGAATTTTTATCTGAGCAGAAAAAATTTAGCGAAGCAAAGGATTTATACTTGCAGCTATCGCAAAACCAACAGGCATTCGTTTTTCATTC
>JBBQSH010000271.1:0-3438 GCA_038214015.1 Ignavibacteriales bacterium
ATGAACTACGATCCAGTAAAAAATATTTTTGCACAAGTATTAAATAAATTTCCTTTTCTAAGGATTTTATTTTACAAAATTCTTGATTTGATGTTTCTTCGTTCCTGGTATGTTAGAAGGGAATTGAAGGTCCTGAGAAAAAAATTAGGCGATAAAAAGATTAGCATTTACGATGCCGGATCAGGGTACGGGCAATATTCATATTTTATGTCTAAGTATCTTCAACCGTGTGAAATTTATTCGGTTGATGTAAAAGAAGATTGGATAAAGGATAACAAGGAATTTTTTGCATCACAAAAAATAAATTCTGTAAGTTTTGGTGTAGAAGATTTAACAACAATTAATCACAAAGATAGATTTGATCTTATTGTGTGCGTGGATGTGATGGAACACATTCCAGACGATGTAAAAGTTTTTCAGAACTATTCAAATGCGTTAAAAAAAGATGGATACCTTTTAATAAACACTCCATCAATTTATGGCGGAAGTGAAGTTTACCACGACGAAGATGAGAGTTTTGTTGGTGAGCATGCCCGTAACGGATATTCCAAAGAAGATTTTGAGTCCAAACTTCATCCCCTTGGATTTAAGACTATTCAATCAAAATATACTTATGGAATTTGGGGAAACTTAGCATGGAAACTCGGTATAAAATATCCGATAATGATGGTAAACATTTCGAAGTTATTTTTAATCGCACTTCCATTATATTACTTGATAACATTCCCGTTTACTTTTGTAATGATGCTGATTGATTTTAAGATTAATAACAAAGTGGGCTCGGGAATAAACTTTATAGCAAAAAAATAAATTATAATTCCGGGCAATTATCTAGTATTTGCTTTATTTCCAAATTGTTACGGTATTATAAAAAGAAATTCACACTTCATCCTTCAACTTCGCTCAGGATGATTAATCAGTGTGACAAGTATAAATTTTCTCAGCCGGAGATTTAATGGCAGCAAAAGAAAAAAAAGTTGTTAGAACTGATAAAAAATCTAGAGAAACTTTTCTATCAAGTTTTTCTATAGACAAAACTATTCCAGTCAAATTTCAAACTTTAACTTTACTTTTAATCATATTCTTAATCTTCCTTTTGTTTTACTCTCCACTTTATTTTAGTGGAAAGACTTTTCAATCTGGTGATATATTAACGAGTCATAGTGTAAAGACTTATTTAGAAAATCATGAAGGCGGATACACATTATGGAATCCTAATATATTTTGCGGTATGCCAGCTTACGCAATGGCTACAGGCTATAAATGGTTTAATATGATTTATGTTGTAGTAAATACTACAAGAAATATTTTTACTACCCCGTTCTCAAATGATTATGCAAAATGGACATTCTACCTGCTTGCACTTGCATATACAATGTTCTTCTTTATGATGAACAGGACTCAAAACAGAATGGTTAGTTTATTTACTTCAATTGTAACTTCTTTTAGTACGGGGATTGTTGTATTCCTTTACATCGGGCATGTTACAAAACTGACAGCAATATTTGTCTTTCCAGTTATACTTTTACTTCTTTTGAATTTTCAAAAGAAGATAAAATTACTAGATGTAATGCTGCTTTTATTCTTTATGCCTGTTATGTTTTTAGGTTGGCATGTGCAAATTATCTTTTACATTTTCTTTGCAGTGATGATTTACTTCATCTACTATTTAGCAAGAGCTATTAAGATAAAAGATAATTTTCTACTCAAACAATTGTTAAAATCTGCTGCGATATTTTTATTTGCCGTTTTTGTTGGTTTAGGAATTCAATCAGATAATCTTACTCAAATTTGGGAATATTCTCCTTATTCAACAAGGGGAACAGAAAGCATTCTTGATAAGGAGTCCGGATCAGCGCAAAAAACAGAAACAGCATTTTATGATTACGCAACAAGCTGGTCATTTTCACCTGGAGAGATATTGACCTGGATTGTCCCGTCATATTATGGATTTGGAAAATCAGTTTACAATGGTCCGCTTTCACAAAATAGTGATGTTGAAGTAAATACCTACTTTGGACAAATGCCTTTTGTTGATGTAGCAATGTATATGGGTGTCATAGTTTTCTTTCTCGCAATCTTTTCTATGGTTATAAATTGGAAAGATCCGTTTGTAAGATATTTAACAATACTAGCTTCTATTGCGACTCTCATATCATTCGGAAAAACATTCCCTTTATTTTATGATCTGATGTTTCATTACTTCCCGTTCTTCGATAAGTTCAGAGTTCCATCAATGATTTTAGTACTTGTACAATTAAGTTTACCAATACTTGCAGGTCTCGGTATCGCAAAATTAATATCTCTAAAAAATGAGAATAATAAAAAATTTGATAATCTAGTTAGAAATATTTTCTTCGGATTAGGAACAATATTTGTTTTAACTATCGTACTTGCATCACCAATTAAAAGTTGGTTTATTGGTAGGATTGTAGAATCGGGAGAGAAGGGGGCACAGCTGCAGCAAATACATGATTATATGGCAGAGATGTTTTTGAATGATGCAAGATTAGCATTCTTCTTTTCCACAGCAGTTTTTGGATTGATGTTTGCCTATTTAAAATCTTTTGTCAGTAAAGATTTAATGATAACAGCCATAATAGTTTTTTCTTTGATTGATATTTTTAGAATTAATTATCGTGGAGAAACTTTAAAGGATAACGCAGAAATTGATCAACTATTTCAAAAACCGGAATACGTTTCTGCAATCGAATCATTAAATGATAAATCTACTTTTAGAATATTAAATCTAAAGCAAGATGGCTCACTTGGTACTGTTCAGCAAAACTCTAATTACAATGCATACTTTTTATTGCATGATTTATATGGTTATTCTGGAATTAAACCACGAGCGTATCAGGATTATATGGATGTACTCGGAAGTCCTGCAAATCAAACTTTGTGGAGAATGACAAATACGAAATATATAATTCTCGATAATCCTGTAAACCTTGCTGGACTGCTTCCGGTTTATTCGGGCAATAAAACTTTTGTTTATGAAAACCAGAATGCTTTACCTCGTGCTTACTTTGTTAATGAAGTGCAAAAAGTATCTGCAATGGAAATACTAAATAAAGTAAAAAACAATCAGTTTGATCCAAAAGAAATTGCATTTGTAGCAGATGTAGATATTAAAGTTGATAGACCAGACAGTACTGCTTCAGTTATAATTGAAAAATATGGTGATGAAAATATTTATTTAAATGTAAATGCAAGCGGAAGTAATTTTCTTTTCCTTGGTGATACATATGTGGGCAAAGGTTGGAAAGCATATATTGATGGAAGTGAAACTACAATTTATAGAGCAAACCATAACTTCAGAGGAATAGTTGTTCCCAAAGGTAATCATAAAATCCAATTTGAGTATTTACCAGAATCATTCGTTATAAGTAGGAATGTTTCATTGGCTTTTAGTTCATTAGTTGTGTTAGGATTGTT
>JBBQSH010000272.1:0-3218 GCA_038214015.1 Ignavibacteriales bacterium
TCTGGTGAGTTTTGTGTATCATCAGCCGTTATTCCGTGCGTTTCGATGAAATATCGCCACTGATAGTTATTCTGAGGTGGCTGTACCAATAAACTGATTTCTTCAACGATAACACCGTTTTCTACACGTACAATTCCGACCTGACAAATACTGGTTCGGCAAGGATTGGCGGTTTCAAAATCGATGGCGGTAAATGTTTGATTCATGGTGTTTTGATTTTATTTTCAGCAAAGGTAAGAAGCAGGTGTGCCGTTTTGTTACATAGGTAAAATAAAAAACCGCCAAATAAGAAAAATTCTTACATCGGCGGTTTTGAAGGGTTGGAAGACTTAACCGTTTTTTATAAATTGAAAATTAAGAGATTATCAACTCTTCAATATGAAAATTATCATACCATTCTTTATACATACGTATGATTCTTGATCTACACGATACTGCAAAGTTAAGTGCTTTTATTTTATCATTAATTACAGATGCATCACTATATCCATCCTTTTCATTTTCATCTATATAACTGTCATCCCAATGTCTATCAAGCATTTTATCTTTAGTATTAATAGCCTGATCGGAACGGTTATCTTCAAAAGGCCAAGCTCTAAGATTTCCATTTGTAGAGACCCATTCATCACAGAATTTCTTATAAATATTTTTATCCCATTTTCCTCTAACATAAACGTTTGGTAATATATGATCATAATCCCAAGGGCGATTAATCTCTTTCCATAAATCTTTCCTTGCAGGGTCATAATCCCAGAAACGTTTTCTTAGAAATTCTCGTTGAACATAAAGCAAAAATTCGTGTCTTTCTTTTAATCTAGTTAAACAAGGAGAAACATTTTTGTCGTACTCTGAGTCATTTTTATCTTTGTCACTCTGAACTTCTTTCATGATTTCATGATATTGTATCCTACAAAAAGACCATTCCCATTTTGTTAAATCAGGAATTTCAAAGTGTATTATCTTTTCAAGGAACTCAGGATTTTGAAGTCGCTTAACATAAGAAATAAGTTTCTCATCATTTTTTATTATTTCATATAATTTAATCAAAACTAATTCAGAATTAATATCATATACTGCCTTGAATAGTATTGAAACTGCATCTTTTTTATCATCTACAAACCAATGAATAAACAATGCAATACCAACTATCCTATTATAAGTTTTTTCATCTATATCTGGATGTTTTGTTGCTATATACAATAGTAAACAATAAACATCCGGTGATGAAATAGCAACACTCGTTTTCAATACTGCTGGTAAACCCCAAGTTTGATTATCATTCGTCAACCATTTATCAACAACTTCTACACTTTTCTCTAAGTTGTTATCTATAAATGATTTAATACGTTTTTTTTCGGTTAGAAGATCATTTGAAGTAGAAATTCTACGGATTTGAGAAACGTTATAAACACCTTTCAATCCTTTTTCATCACTTAATGCAACTCGAATAGATTGTTGAAGTAGCTTAGATGCAGGCATTTTTCTTTCTGACACTTTATCAATTGTACCTGCAATTTCAGGGAAATAAGATTTCATCATAGAATATACTAATTCTTCACCATCCAAATTTGTTCCTTGTCTATTTAAACGTTGAAATAAGTGTTCGATATTAGTGATTCCATCATTAATATCACTGTTATTCTCCTCTCTTGATGGCTCGAGAAGCGAATTGGGCACATTCAATGCAACAATTTTTGTCGATTTTACGAGTAAAATTGCCTTTTGAATTTTGTTCTTATTGATTTTTTCGCTTTCGATAAAATCTAAAGCATTTTTCGCCCAAACAAATTCATTTTCATCGAATTCATTTAATGCTGATTTGATGCCTTCCCAAAATTGCGTTTCATTTGCATTTAAAAGTATTGACAATGGAATTGGGCAGTTTGCATCAAAGGGAAAAATTTCTTTAGGAAGATATTTCTTTAGATCAGCAAAATTTATTTCTTCACCTTTTTTTAATTCCAAAACTTTATTTCTAATTTTCCCAACACCTAATCTGCCAGCATCATCTGAAGTATTGAAACCCCATGGATGAGCCTTTGTTGTTAACCGAACTAAGAATTCTCGAGTGCTATTTGAACTTTTGAAATTTGTATCTAAGTCAAACCACAAAATTGACTTATCATCTTTTGGAAATGATTCAAAACCCAATGCAATTGAATTACAACGTTGCTGACCATCTAAAATAAAATGGGTTGCATCTTTTGACATCACATTCTTCGTTTTTCTTTGATTAATTATTGAATCAGTAATTCGGGACAATACAATTGAGCCAATAGGAATTCCTCGTAAAATTGAATCCCATAAAAGCTCAATTTGAGCTTGATCCCAGACTAAACCCCTCTGTAACACTGGAACTTCTCCAAGAACTCCTTCTAAACTTTTTACTCCATCACACCATTGTGCAATTTCTTTCAATGAGAGTACATAATTTGATGTCGTTTCAATCTTATATTTCTCAAATAGTGATACAACTTTGTCTTTAACTTCATTATGGAGTCCATGAAATCTACCCCATTTTTCGTATATAAAAATATCTATATCAGAGAGATCTATAAGTTCAATTTTAAATCCAACAGTACACCCATCTTCATTAAAAACATATAGTTCATCAATTTCAAATTCATTAATAGGTCTTGCTTTATCTAAGACTTTTCCTATACTTACAATTCTCAATCCATCAGAAATTGCAAATAAATCACCTGATACTACATGATTTAAATGAATTTTATCATCATAAACAAAAGCAATATTATACTTTCTGAAAAGATTCAGTACAGAAGATTCTGAGTTACCATTATTACTCCATCTTGATGCAATTTTCCAAACATTCATAATACTTATTCTTTTGTTAAATAATCAGTTATCGAATCGTCTTCATCACCCTCTGGAAACATAGAATCCCAAGCAGCTTCTGTGCTTGATTCATCTTCGTCATAAAACTCACGCCAAGATTCAAAGCCACTTTCATCAATCCATCTTTCGTATTGCTCTTTAAACTCAGAATCAGCTTTTAATCTTGATTTGATCATTTTTTTAATAACAGACAATTCATTGCCATTAAAAAAATCATCTTGCAGTAAACATTCAAATTCATAGGTATCAAATTCTTCCATAATTTAGTTGTATTATTTCGTTTAATTACATTTTTTCCACCGCCAAAAGTAAAACTAATTATTTGAATTTCAGCATATTTTACTTGATGTTTTTAAGTTAAT
>JBBQSH010000273.1:0-3217 GCA_038214015.1 Ignavibacteriales bacterium
TGAAACACTTGTTGTAAATGACGAAGGACAGGTAATAAACTATAAAGGCGTTTTGCCTGCAAGAATACTGTTAAACGGAGAAACCGATATTACACAAAACTTACTTGAATTAGATTCATTATCTGTAGAACTTAATCCCGGTGATAAATTAACAATATCAAGAAATGCAGTTGAAGGCGATGGCGATGTTGTGTTAGGCGGTGAGGAACCACCACCAGCTCAGAAAAGAATATCAGCAATGCTGATGAATATTACGAGAGAGACAAAATTAGAAGGCAAAGAAGAGATTATAAAAGAAAGTATTCCGATAGCAAACTTTTTCTTTAGACCTAATAAAAGTATCATAAGTAAAAAGTTAAGAAACTTACCCACAGGAATAATTGAAATAACAGTAAACAAAAAACTAACATTAGATTATTTTGTATTTGTTACAGATTTAAGAACATCAAAAACAAAAACACTTCCGCTTTTATCTGCTGTACATAACATAAATGGAGATATAAAATCTAAACTTACAGGCATAGACCAAAACTATGCAGAATTGTATCCTACAGAAAGAATAGATTTGAGTTTTGGAGCAGCAAACACAACTGAAAACGTAAAATATTTTCTAAAAACAGTTGGCAGATACGAAACTGATACAACATTTTTTGTTAAACAAAATAATCTTGCAAAAATAAACGAACAGCCTATTGTTCCAACGGAAAACAGGTTGTACGATAACTATCCAAACCCATTCAATCCATCTACAACAATTAACTATTCTTTAAAGAATGATGGCAGAGTAACACTAAAAATATTTAACACATTGGGCGAAGAAATAATAACACTTGTTGATGAACTAAAACCTGCCGGTAATTATGAAGCAGCGTTTAACGCTTCAAACTTACCAAGCGGAGTTTATATTTACAGAATGCAAAGTGGAAGTTTTGTTAGCTCTAAAAAGATGATTTTAATCAAATAAATGTTATCAAACTTTTAGCGGCGGGCTATAAAAGTCCGCCATTTTTTATTCACATCATAAAAAAAAGAGCTCCGAAGAGCTCTTTTTTATCTGTTTCTGAAAAATTTCAGTTCTTGAGGCTAAGAACTGAATCAGGATACACCCCAGTTATTAGTTAATTATCGTAAACCAATAAAAAAAGTTTAGAGTTTTTCTAAAATAATGTCAACAAATCAAGAATATCTCTTAATCAAAGCACTACAAACACGTAAGTTTTTTTAAGCACTTAACTTACATAAAGGTTATATTTGCAGTGCTGAAAAATAATGAGTTAAAAATCCTTATAAATTCTTTGTTTTTAAGTTCATTCCGAACTTGTTTTGGAATCTTTAGAGATCCTGAAATAATCTGCCGCGGCAGACAGCATGACTGAGCAAAAAACATTACAAATTCATTGTTTTTTATGATTTATCAGGATAAATTCACAACCTTATTTTTAAAATGATTGCTGAAAATTTAGCCCTTTTAAGGCATAAAATAGAAGAAAGCTGCAAAAGATCAGGCAGAAATGCTGATGATGTAAAACTTATTGCTGTTTCAAAATATTTTGGGGTGGATTCAATCATCGAAGCAAAAAATTGCGGGTTAACGAATTTTGGTGAAAATCGCGCACAGGAACTTACTCTTAAGTTTGAAAAACTTGGGAATGAGGTAACCTGGCATTTTATCGGAACTCTTCAGAAAAATAAAGTTAAGTATGCTGTTAGTGCTGCCGAGTTAATTCATTCGGTTGATTCGCTTGAACTTGTTGAAGAGATTAATCTGAAAGCAGAAAAATTTGGTAAAGTGCAAAATATTTTATTGGAAGTTAAAACTTCGGATGAAGAAACCAAATCCGGTTTAGAAACTAAAACAGAAATTTTAAGCTTAGTTAAAAGATGTTCTGAGCTTAAAAATATCGGGCTAAATGGTTTGATGACAATGGCACCATTAACTGAGGACATCAATATTATTAGGAAAAGTTTTAGAGATTTACGTAATTTGAAAGATCAAATTAACAATAAAGGTTACAATCTTACAGAGCTATCAATGGGAATGACAAGTGATTTTGAAATTGCAATTGAAGAAGGCGCAACGATGATAAGAATTGGCAGTGCAATTTTTGGCGATAGAGATTACTCAAAAGACTGGAGACAAGTATGAAAATATCTCCTATAGAAATTCGTCAGCAGGAATTCACAAAAAAAATGCGTGGATATGATCCTGATGAAGTTCAGAACTTTCTTGAAAGTTTAGCTGAAGAATTAGATAAACTGAATCTTGAAAATGAATCTCTTAAAAATGAAGTTCAGTCTTTGGCAGAACAGGTAAATGAATTTAAAAAGATTGAAAAAAACCTGCAGGATACGCTGCTAAGCGCACAGGAATCTTCTGCAAAATCTATGGAAGCTACCAAGAAGCAAACCAGTTTGATGATAAGAGAAGCCGAATTAAAATCTTCGCAGATAATCGAGAAAGCACGAGAGAGTACGAATGATATCCGCAATGCAGTTGTTAATCTAAGAGAAGAAAAAGATTTGATACTTGCAAAACTTAAAGCAATTGTAAGTTCCCAGGCAAATCTGCTTGAGCTTAAAGTAGAACGTGCCGGCGATGAAAAAACTAAGGGTAAGAAAATTGAACAATCAAATAAAATGGATATCGATATAAACGATATTCTGAATAAAATATTATGAGCCAACTTATCCAAAATATAAATGAAACTTTGGAAGTAATTAGAAAATATACATCTGATAATTATCCTGTTGGAATTATTCTTGGAACAGGTTTAGGCGGACTTGTAAAAGAAATTAACATCGAACACGAAATTGATTATGCTGATCTTCCGCATTTTCCATTATCAACTGTAGAATCACATCACGGCAAATTAATTTTTGGTACGATAAATGGACAAAATGTTGTTGCGATGCAGGGAAGATTCCATTACTACGAAGGCTACACGATGCAGCAGATTACACATCCTGTTCGTGTGATGAAGTTTCTTGGAGTTAAAACTTTGCTCGTTTCAAATGCCTGCGGCGGAATGAATCCAGATTACCGTAAAGGTGATTTGATGTTGATGACTGATCATATAAATCTGCTTGGCGATAATCCGCTTATTGGAAAAAATGAAGATGAACTTGGACCAAGATTCCCAGATATGAGTGAAGCGTATTCTTTAGATTTAATTAAACTTGCTGAAGAAGTTGCTAAAGAAAATAATATAAAAGTTCA
>JBBQSH010000274.1:0-3202 GCA_038214015.1 Ignavibacteriales bacterium
TGATGCTGCTGATGCTGTTAACTTATTATTTCTGAAATAGAATATTTAATGATTAATAGAAAGATCATATTACCTTATCTGCTTGTTTCTCCTTATGTAGTACATTTTATCCTTTTCGTTGCATTTCCTGTTGGATTTTCAATTGTATTAACGTTTCACAACTGGAATATTATTTCACCAATGGAATACACGGGATTGAATAACTATGTAAGATTGGTAAATGATAAAACGTTCTTAAAATCAATGGGGAACACATTGATATTTTTAATTATTCACATCCCGCTTCAAATAGTTTTTGCTTTGTTCTTAGCAGAAATTCTAAATCAAAATATAAAATTAAGAGGAGTCTTCAGAGGAGCATTTTTCTTACCTGTAATAGTTTCTGGAGTCGTGGTTACAATTTTATGGCAGCAATTATACGGATATGATACCGGTCTATTAAACAGATTACTAGTTAATATTGGACTCGGCAAAATAGGATGGTTAACGGATCCGGATATCGCTATGGCTTCGATTGCCGTTATGGCTACCTGGAAAAATGTTGGACTATACATAGTTTTATTTTTAGTTGGGCTGCAAACAGTTCCAACTCAATATTATGAAGCTGCTGATCTGGAAGGTGCTACTCATTTACAAAAATTTTTCAAAATTACACTCCCGATGATAAACCCAACAATATTTATGGTAGTGATACTATCAACAATAGGAGGATTTTCATTATTTATTGAACCCTATATTATGACCGGTGGCGGTCCGTTGAATAGTACAGTATCGGCAGTGCTCTATATTTATAAACAAGGATTTTTCTATTATCATATGGGATACGCTGCCACCTTAGGTCTGTTCTTTGCACTCATCATTTTAGCGGTTATAGTAATTCAGAAAAAATTTATTGAGAAAGATCATTGAAAATAATTAAATCAATATTGTTTTATTTTGCTTTAAGTATAAGCGCATTAATATTTATCTATCCATTCTACTGGATGGTTATGGCATCAATTGCCCCTGAAAATGAAATCGGTAGTTTAACACTCGCCCCAACATCTTTAACATTAAACAGTTACTCTCAGATGGTGGATAAAATACCAATAGGTGGAGCATTTATTAATAGCCTCATTGTTGCTTCTTCAATCACGATTGGAGTTTTAGTTTTTGGATCTATGATTGGTTATGCACTTTCTAAACTAGTTTTCAAAGGAAGAAATTTAATTTTTTATGTAATCATTTTTACGATGACATTGCCATTCCAGATTACACTTATTCCGCAGTATATAATCATGGTAAAGTTTGGATGGATTGATACTTATTGGGCATTGATTGTTCCCTATCTGATTAATGCTCTAAGTATAATTATGTTCAGACAATATTTTAAATCTATTCCTGATAGTTTAATTGATGCAGCAAGACTTGATGGTTGTAATGAGTTACAAATAATATTCAGAATACTTTGGCCAAACTCGATGCCTGCGATAGTAACTATCGGAATAATAACTTTTATGGCATCATGGAACGAGGTATTGTGGCCGTTGATCGTGATTCGTGATGAAAGCTTGATGACTATGCCCCAGCTTGTTACATTGTTTGCTGTTGGTGGAAGAGCAGATTCTCAATTAGGTGTAAAACTTGCGTCAGCAGTAATGCTTGCATTGCCGATAGTACTGGCTTACTTGTTCTTCCAGAAATATTTTATACAAAGTATGACTTCAACTGGTTTAAAAGATTAGAAAGTAATTATTGATGATTAAAAGATTAAATAATAAAATTATTCCAGATCCAAACAGAGTAATTCTACAATTCTTTAGCCTTGATAAATCCAGATCAAAAAGAATCATAAATCAGGTACTACAATTATCTGAGAATGAGACCAGGATAGTATTAAATAAGGTTTTTAAAGAATTTTCAAAAAGGCATAAAAATTATGAAACAAAATTATATTCCAATTACCGAAAAGTTGCAGAATTCATAAATTTTAAAAATGAGATTAGTAATACCAGAAAACTTTTAATCGGTTCATATTTTTCCAAAGAATATTCAATCTGTTCAGCGGCATTATTCAATCCCTCAATAGTTCCTCATCCTGACCAAACAAAATTGGGTAAAGACTCATTACGATTCGTGATGAGTTTGAGAGCCACTGGTGAAGGTCATATCTCATCTATTGAATTTCGAGAAGGTGTGATTGATGAAAAATCAAATATTAAATTAATGAAAAACAGCCGATTTTGTAATCTTCCTCATATAGAAGTAACAAAACGGAAAAATAGTTTACTTGGTAAATTCAAATTTATAAATCCAACCGAAGAAGAACTCAAAGATCTATTAGATTCAAATTATAAATGCAGTTTTGATAATAAAGTTCCATTAAATGAACGAGTGATCTTTCCACATTCTTATAGTGAAAGCGTGGGAATGGAAGATGTAAGATTGGTAAAATTTAGTGATAATAAATCTTCTTGTTATTACGGAACTTATACAGCTTATAATGGCAGAACTTTCAGAACCCAATTAATTCAGACCGAAGAATTCAAAAATTTTAAAATCAGTAAACTTCACGGCAATGCTATAGAAGATAAAGGCATGGCATTATTTCCCAGAAAAATTAATAACAAGTTTATTATGGTCTCCAGACAAGATGGTGAAAATTTATTCGTTATGAAATCAGATAATATATATCACTGGGGAAATGCTGAGCGATTAAAAGTTCCTGAGCAACCGTGGGAATATATACAAGTCGGAAATTGCGGTTCGCCAATAGAGACAGACAATGGATGGATTTTAATTACACATGCTGTTGGTCCGATGAGGAAATATGTTATTAGTGCCATCTTGCTTGATCTCGAAAATCCATCAAAGGTTATCGGATCATTAAAACAACCCATGATTGAACCAAACGAACATGAAAGAGAAGGTTATGTGCCTAATGTTGTCTATTCGTGCGGATCAATAGTCCATAAAAATAACTTGATAATACCTTATGCTTTTTCTGATTCAGCATCTGGATTTGGAAAAATAGGTATTAGTGAATTACTTGATAAATTAAACTAGTGTAATAATCTATTCCAAAGGTGAATAAAGTGGGAATAAGTAGATATTCTAAAAATCCTATAATAACAAAAGAAAATGTTCCATTTAAAGTTAACAGTATTTTTAATCCTGGTGCAGTAAAGTATAAAGATAAATATATTTTGCTTTGCAGAGTTGA
>JBBQSH010000275.1:0-3187 GCA_038214015.1 Ignavibacteriales bacterium
ACTCCGATAATCTTTTTTCTATATCGGAGTAAACCAATGTACCAAGAGTTCTCTTTTTCAGAAATAAGCACATAAACATAATATGATTTAATAATAGAACTATCACTACTATCCGAAAGTCTGAAATTAAAAATGCCTGAGAATCCCTTATTTTTGTTTTGCGAAAAATAAAATAATTTTATGGGACTCTTCAAGCGTAACAAAAATAACAATAAACCTTTACTCGGGCAAATTTTAGATTTAGTCCCGCGTTGGATTTTAGAATCGTGTATCAAAAAGCATCAAAGTGACAAGGGCTGTAGCAAATACAAGACTTACGACCAATTCGTAGCTTTAACTTTCGGACAGCTCAATAAATGCTATACTTTGAGTGATATTTCTACTGGAATTGGGGTTTGTCAAAGTTTTATAAAAGATTTGGGATTAAGTCAATCTCCAGCTCGATCTACAATGAGTGATGGTAATAAAAAACGAACTTGGGAAGTATATGAATCCTTGTACATGAGGCTACTTAGTCACTATGATAAGGTTTTGAAAAAGGATAATCATCGAACCATTATCCAAGAAATTAAAGACCATAGCATTAAATTGATTGACAGTACCACTATTAGTCTGTGTTTATCGATGTTTGATTGGGCAAAGTTTCGGACAGCAAAAGGAGGTCTTAAAATACATACTTGTTTTGATGATGCCCTTCAGATTCCTGATTTAATAAACATTACAGAGGCAAAAATACACGACAGTAAAGGTCTAGGACAAAACATCTTTCCAAAAAATACAATCATAGTTGAGGATCGAGCTTATTTTGATTTTGCTTTGATGCTCAATAGAATATTTGCTCAAAATATATTTGTGACTCGAATAAAGACCAATACCGATTATACAATAATTAAAGAATTAGAATTACCCCTTGACAAAGATCAAGATATCTTAAAGGATGAAATTATCACTTTATCAGGGAAAAAGGCAATTGAAACCACGATAAATGAGCATAATTTAAGACTTATAACTGTTTATAAAGTAGACGATAACAAGGTAATCCATATCATAACCAACAATTTAGATTGGACAGCTAGAACAATAGCCGATTTGTATAAGAAGAGATGGGATATTGAATTGTTTTTCAAAGCAATGAAGCAAAATCTACAAATAAAAACCTTTTTAGGAACTAGTGAAAATGCAGTTAAATCTCAAATATATGTGGCACTAATCAGTTACTTGTTATTAGAACTCATCAATAGAACCATCGCCAAGAAAGTAAAAACCTTTTCTAATTTTGTAGAAAAAATAAGGGTATGTTTGGCTTTTTATTTAAGCATAGAATATGTATGCAATCAAGTAAATGAAGGGGCTAAAAAAGTAATAAACCAAAACAAAATGGTATTTAAACCTGACTTATTTTCTCAATAAATAAAAATAGACTCAACAAATACAATACTTAACAAAGAAGTTTTAAGTTTTATTCAAAACTTTCGGATAGCAGTGTTCTAATTTTAAGAAAATAAAAAACATTATTGTCCGATATAATTTTTTTAAAACTTGTTAAATGGAATTTATCATGCTTTATTGGATTTAATTATTTTTAGCTCTTTTTTGATATTCTCTCACAACAACGCAAGCAGCAAAAAAAGTTGCAAAAACGTTGCGTGTAAAATATAGTGTGGATTGCGTTTAATTTTTGACAACGAAATGCCAGTAAAAACAACCCTACTAAAATGAACATTAGAAACATTACCACTAAACACCAATTCCTGCAAGGTTTTGCAGTGCTTTTTTTGGAACGTACTCCAAATTTTAGGCGAATTTCAAGTATGTCATGATTTCATAGTTCCAAACCATCAATGAGTGATAGGATTAATCAAAAGCATTTAGTGCTGGTGCGTTAACTTTTTAGTTTTAATTATCAAATATATTATATTGTTGTTCATTGACATTTTGATTTTTTTGAAAGTTGTTTAATAATTGATTTATTGGTGTTTTATCAAATGCTGCGATACTTAAAATTTGCAAGATATTGTAAATTGACAAATCACTTTTCAATGATTTTTTCACATAAGCTATAATTAAATATGTGCAAATTGCTGTCCAGATATTTACTTTAACTGCGTTTTCTGAATGCCCCCAAATTTTTTTAATCACTAAATTTTGTTTTATCCATTTAAAAAAAGTTTCTATTTGCCATCTATTCTTGTAAATATTACAAACTTCTAAAGCCGATACATCAAAGTTATTTGTAATAAAAACAAGAAAATTGTCTTTTTCAGCGTCGTAATATTCTATTAATCTGAGTTTTTCAGGATATAATTTTTTCGATTTTGCAACCGTTAATTCAATTGTTTTATCTGCCCTGAGACCAGTTGCTTGATCAATATTGTAACTTTGCTCGACAATTGCATATTTCAAACTAGATTTTGCTCTTGTAACAAAATAGGCTCCTGAAGTGTTTATTCGACATAATGCTTTAAAATCAACATAAGCTTTGTCCATTATGTAAATGGCTTCGGCTTCGGGTATTATTACATCAAGCGCATTACTATCATGGTATTTGCCATCTGTGATTAGAATAAAAACAGGAATATTGCCTCTTAAATCTAATAAAGTATGCATCTTTATTGCGCCACGACTATATTTTCCTTCAGCCCAAGTCATAAGATTTATGCTGCATGAAATAGTAGTTGAATCTAATGCAAACAGCTCATTTTCAATGGACAACTTTGTAACTGTACTATTTGCGTAAAGCGGACGCACCAACTCTATTAGATAATATCCAAAATCTGCAAAAATCTGCCAATCACGTTTTTCATTAGCTCTTGACAACGTAGTATGATCAACATAGTTTTTAATTCCTAAATGATACAATTTATTACTGTGAGCTTTTAGACACAAACAAATATCTCGTAAGGAGTTTAAATTGGTGAGTTGTCCGAAAAACAGTTGAATAAATTGATTCCAACAATCGAATTCTCTAACACGATAGTTACCACTGTATTTTTTAACGATTTTTTCAAACTCATATCTATTAACAAATTCTAATAATTGAGCAAAAACATATTTGCCTGTATTCATAATTTTACATTTTACATGTAAAATCGTAAACTTTCAATTCAAATCAAAAAATCAAAGAACGTGTAAAACATCAATAAAATCAATACTTTAGCAACTAATTAAAAAAGTTAACGCACCAGCA
>JBBQSH010000276.1:0-3167 GCA_038214015.1 Ignavibacteriales bacterium
AAATTAATTCGCCATAATGAGTACAATACAAATAGAAATATTAAATCCAAAAGCTTTAAGGCTTATTCAAGATTTAGCTGACTTAGAACTCATTTCGATAAATCAGCCTATAGAAACAGGTTTTTCTAAACTTCTTGCCAAACTTAGATCTAAAGCTGAGTCTGCTCCAAGTTTAGAAGAAATTACTAAAGAAGTAGAATTAGTCAGGGCAAAAAGAAATGAGCAAAAAAAGTAGAGTTATTATTGATACGAATCTATGGATAAGTTTTTTGATAAGCAATAACTTAAACAAATTAGATAATATCCTAAATTCAAAGTATTGCTCTATCATTTTCAGCCAAGAACTACTAGGCGAATTTATTGAAGTTTCCAGTAGGCCAAAATTGATGAAATATTTTGGACAATCTGCGCTTGAAGCAATTTTAGAAACAATTGAAGAGTTTGCAGAATTTATTGATGTTACCTCACAGATTAAATTTTTAAATGACAGTAAGGATGATTTTTTACTTTCCTTGGCAATTGATGGCAATGCTGACTATTTAATTACAGGCGATAAAGAGTTGCTTGAAGTTAAAAAATACGGTGAAACTGAAATTATAAGTATTACTGAATTTTTATTGAAATACGATATATAACATGAGAGAATCACGAAGCTATAACAATTGCTTTGAAGCCAGTTTTGGCTACCGCCAAAAACCGTCGCAAAGCACAGCCGTTAGTGGCTCATGAATGGAAGAAACGACCAACCTTTGCAAATAAAATCTCCCTGTTTACAAGGATTTTTGCTGCATTGGTAAAATAGTGGTCTGGCAATTCAAAAATGAGCGGTAACTTTTGACGATTTTTTAACCATCAAAAGTTTTTAGCGGTATGTTTAGAGTTACTACATTTTTATTTTAGGCTCTTTAAATGTATTTTCACAATGTTTAAATGAGGTCATAGACGCTGAATTTCCAAATAATATAGCAATAATTGGCCAAGATGAAGTTAACTATACAGCACAAGGGGATTTGTGGATTACTATTGGGGCAAATCAAGGAGATAAATTTCTGCTGTTTAAAAATGGTTCTATAGTTGGTTATAACAATATTTATTTTGGACTTGGAGATAATGTTAAAATAATTCCAAATAATATAGGAATAGCAACTTTATCCATCATTTCTGATGAGCCTGGTTGTGTAAATTGGGCTGAAAATAACACAGCTACAAATGCTTTACCTGTTTCATGGTTGAATCAACCCGTCGTCAAGTTGCATACTAGACAGACTAATATCACCTGGTCAGTCACATTCCAAATCAACAACGAAAAATACATCATAGAACACTGCAAAGATGGCAGAAACTTCTCACCCATCGGACAGATAGCAGGCGATGGGACAAGCAACGAAACAAAACACTATGAGTATACTCATACATCACCATCCATCGGGATGAACTACTATCGCATCAAACAAGTGGACTATGATGGCAAGTACAGCTATTGTAACATAGCCAGCGTAAGATATGATGGAGACAGCAACATAATCATCTACCCAAATCCCACATCGTCAGAAGTGACCATCACTACAACTGAACAAACCACGCTACAAATAATGGATGTGAACGGCAGATTGCTCAACAAACAAGACATATCTGAAGGACAAAACACCATAAATCTGTCACAACTTCCCACAGTAATCCTTATCTTTGTGGTCGGAAACCAGAGATATAAGGTTTTGAAGGAGTAAACATGGCACTTTTACTAGCTTTCTTTTGTTTAATCATTAAATAATCATTTTGACATGGCAGTTATAGAGCTTAAAAATCAAGTAAAAAAACGTATTGAATCAGTTAATGATGAATATTTACTTGAAGAAATACTTAATTTGATAGATTTTGAGTCTGAGAAGGAAGGAATTTATATTATCCCATCTGATCATCAAAAAGAACTTGAAATAAGTTTAGATCAAATGAAAAATGGTGAAACGATCTCAAATGCAGATGTAAATGCTAAAGTTCAAAAATGGCTCTCAAAATAATATGGACTAGAAATGCCATAGAACATTTAGAAAATATTCTTAATTATTGGGAAGTTAGAAATGGGACAAACTCTTATTCCATTAAACTTTACAAATTGTTTCAAAATGGTTTAGATGTATTATCACGGTATCCTGCATCAGGAATTATTACTAATAATGATTTAATAAGAAAAAAGACAATAAGAGACTATTTTGTTTATTACAGTTTTGATGAATCAAACTTGACAGTATTAGGGATTGTTGATATGAGAAGAAATCCTAAATTTATAAGGAAGTTTGAAGAATAAAAAATCACGAAGCCATAACAAGTGCTTTGACGCCAGTTTTGGCTACCGCCAAAAACCGTCGCAAAGCACAGCCGTTATGATGAGAATAATACTATTGTTTCAAAGAAATTAATGATACAACATGAATAAATTTATTACTTTAGCCGTTATTATTTCAGTTATGGTTGGATGCCAAAAGGAAGAGTCCTTCTCGCCGTTTGTATGGCCCTATTGGGGTACAGCTTCTGCTTTAAAAAATGGAATTATTTGGGAACCAAAAGTTATTGCTCTTCAGGATGAAAGAGATACACTTATTTATGGAATTGCTTTAGATTTGTATAATCGTAACGACTTTTTAAGGAATAGTTTGATGATTTGGGGGCTAAAAAAAGAAGAAAAAGGATTATTTAAGATTACAAGTGATTCTATTCCAGAAATTATTTCGGCCTTTTATGCAACATCCCTTGAAGACGGAGATGTTACAGGTGATATTTTTAAATTAGATAAGACCAAGGATAACACAGTCGAAATAACTGAAATAAGTGGCAATGAAATTAAAGGTAAATTTAATGCAACCTTGATTCGTGACACTTCAAGACCAAAGTATTTGGAATCATATGACACGTTAAGATTTACAGATGGCGTATTTCATACAAGAATTATCAAACCAAGATAAACCAGATGCTAACAATGCATTGAACAAAAGGCAGCCCTATCGGGACTGCCCTTCGTCAATGCTAGCCGTTGGTGGCAAGCATATCGCAACACCCCACGAATTGTAAGTTTCAATTTGCCGACATTTGCTTTTCACCCCAACTTCTCATTTGACTAATAAACGGAATCAATTCTTTCCCTGTATCGGTAAGTGAATATTCAACTTTCG
>JBBQSH010000277.1:0-3137 GCA_038214015.1 Ignavibacteriales bacterium
TTATTAACCCACGACTTAAGTCGTGGGTTAGCGAAAAATCCTTTAAAATATTAACCGTTTTAACGGTTTACTAAAACAGCGATCATTTTGTGTTAATTAGAAAAGTTAATTGTGTTTACATACAATTTATTTTAGTTTTGATTTGACAATATGTTAACCCCTTTCTGATTTAGGGGGTGAAATAATTTTATGAATAATTTTTATTGCTCTTTATTTAATACCCTGAAAACAATATAATTTATTTCACCCCCTGAACTACAATGCTGGCTGGGGAAATGCTAAGATACAGTGTGTAAAGGCAAAGCCGGAGATGAATACCAACCGTAATTGTGTTTAATATTTTATAATTATAGAAATAATATACTGCAACAATACTGTGCAGTGTAAGTAATAGTGATGTGCTTTATTAATCTAATTATATATTCATAATATATTACTTCAATATGAGTCAAAAAGCAGTTCGTAAATTAGTTGGAGACATTTTTAGTTATAATTCTTTTAGATCTGAATTCTCAGAAAAAGAAATTAATAATAATTATGAAAGCCTTATGCAGCATTTTAGTAAAGCAACTAAAAATTGGAATCAAGAAATCAATACTACTTGGGTTGCAAGAGATTATCTTGCTATTAAAATGATCTTATCAGCGAGTGTTATGCTGACCTCGGTTGAATATGCTAATAAAAAGAATTTAAGAATTGTTGAACCTTACCCTGTGTATTATACATTGCTAAATTGCGCAAGAGCAGTTGCATTCACTTCTCCCAAGATAGATTGGAATAATGGCGAACTTGTAACAATGACCCATAGCAAAATAATTAATGTTGTTTCTGATATTATATCATCATTTAATAAAGAAAAAGGAAATACTATAAAGATACTCCTAGAAAAAGCCAGAGATTATCGCGAATTATTCTCATATAAATTTCCCGCAAACGGCATTAACGATTATGCAATTAAGATTGAAGATGCAATCGAAAACTGTAGGCTTTTAGCTGAGATTGCACAATTCCAAAGTGAATTATTGGAAAAATCACACGATAAAAATGTCTCAACATTATATGAACTTGATTGGGAATTCCTGCGTGTTGGTTATGAATATGAAGGCACGCATTATACTTTCCTTGACGATGAAGATTGGTATCGTTTGAATTATATATCACGTAAGCAAAAAAGACCATACGGTCTATACTTAACAATGTCAGAAGGAATGGTAGAAGATTTCTTTGGTGCTTGGTGTACGAGAGAAGACATTGATGATCAAGATGATATATATAATCCAGATGAAAATTGGAGAATTATTTTCCCTGTTCCGTAAATAGTAAATTAGATATAAAACGCATATAATCCGCTAATCAAGAGATGGCCGTTTTCGCATTTGGCATTTTAGAAATTTTAGAGTTAGTCGTTCTAATTAATTAACTTGCCTTCGGTGCTTACGAAAAAAGATAAGCACCTATGGATAAATATTTATCAGTTGTGTTTTGTTTCGCTTCCCTTTTATGTGTGGCTAGTTAAAAGCAAGTCGTTAAGTGCTAAATTAATTGAGGTAAATATATGCCATTAATCCAATTGTGGAAATCTAATACATCCGCCATTGATGAATTTTCAATTGAACAAATTGTATCTACATCTGGCGACGGAAAGCTTAAAGATAATAGCTTATGTTCAAATGAATTACGTGAATATTTCTCGCAAATATCAAGTGATAAAATTTCAGAATATATTGACTATTGTCTCACGAACTCATTTTCTAAAAGTGGGCTTGTTTTACAAGATTTGGTAAATGAACTTGGACGAAGGTTGGATTACACAGTGACAAATGGACTTTATCAAGGTTCTCAAAATAAAATAGGCTTCGATGGAATATGGGTGTCGCCCGAATCAAATCATATTATTGTTGAAGTAAAAACCACAGATGTTTATCGAATTTCTCTTGATAACTTAATGACTTATAAAAAAAATCTTTTAAAAAATGAAATTGTTTCTGAAAATACATCTTTACTTATTGTTGTAGGTAGAGAAGATACTGGCGAACTCGAAGCACAAGTAAGAGGTTCTCGTCACGCTTGGGATATAAGACTTATTAGTACGGATGCGCTGATAAACTTAGTTAAACTAAAAGAAAGCTCTGAAGAAATTGAGACTGCGCAAAAAATCCGAAGTATATTAATCCCAATGGAATATACTAAACTCGATGAAATGATAGATGTTATGTTTACTACAGCTAAAGACGTAGAAACATCTTCTGAAGAACAAGTTTTGATAGACTCACAAGAAGGAAACCAACCTGATGAAGAAGAAAAACAATGGCATTTTACTGATAGCAAAATACTACAATCAAAAAGAGAATCAATAGTTGCAACTATAGGAAAGCAGAATAATATAAATCTTATAAAAAAGAGTAGAGCTTTGTATTGGGATTCGAATCATAAATTTAGGATTGCCTGCACAATGTCAAAAAGATACGAACTTACTCACGAAACACCGTATTGGTATGCATACCATCCTAAATGGGATGAATTTCTAATAGAAGGTTCCGAATCCTTTTTTGTTCTGGGTTGTATGGATTTAGAAGTAGCATTTGTAATCCCACATTCAATAATTAAACAAAATATTGAAAACTTTCATATCACTACAAAAAGGAATTCTGATAGTATGTATTGGCATATTAAAATAAAAGATGATGACGCTGGAAATTATTATTTGCTTTTACCTAAAAAATCAGAAACATTAATTATAAATCAATATTTAATAAAATTAGCAAGCGCCTGACCCACAAATCAACCGGACGCTGTTATATTTATAGTGTAACTTGAATTTAGTTTTTAAACTCAAAACTTATCGAATTGACAAACATATTAACCGGAATTCCGGAATGACACAATAAATCATTTTACAGAAAACAATGACAGAAATTTTAGTTAAACATATAAGCAGCACACTTTCTATAAGTAAATCACAGGTTTCAAACACGGTTAAGCTTTTAGAGGAGGGGGCAACAATTCCTTTTATCTCCCGCTACAGGAAAGAAGCTACGGGAAGTCTTGATGAAACCGAGGTAACAGCAATTGAAAAGGAATGGAAACGATTGCTGGAACTGGTTAAGAGACGTGAAGCTATTCTTAAAAGTATTAAC
>JBBQSH010000278.1:0-3094 GCA_038214015.1 Ignavibacteriales bacterium
TAGCATTCAATCACTTTACGATTATGTAGTTGATGTGAGTGATGAACAAGAAATTGAACTTCCAAAGAATTATGGCTTAGCACAAAACTATCCCAACCCATTCAACAGTAAGACTAATATTGAATTTCAAGTTCCAAATCATTCTATTATAAAACTTGAGATATATAATATTCTTGGGCAAAAAATAAGAACACTAGTTAATCAAGAAAAATATCCAGGTAACTATTCATTAAGTTGGAATGGAAAAAATGATTTTGGAGAGTCAGTTAATTCAGGAATCTATTTTATAAAATTCAGTTCTGATAACTTTTCTGATACAAAAAAAATGACATTACTAAAATGAAAAGTAAAATGTTTATAAATGAGACTTAACATGAAATTAAAATATCTTTCAATATTTCTTGTCCTTTTGTTAATATTAATCACATTAAGAGTCAATGGACAAGATAAAAGCTTACTAACAATTGAAAGCACAAAAGAAGTTGGCCAGATAGAAGTTGGAAGTCCGTTTGTCGGTATTGAAATTCATAAAAGTTTTCCATTATTAAATCGAATAAGTTTTTATTATCCGGTTGCAAACAGTATTGATATCAGTGAAGATTACTGGAAACGTGAAAATTATCGAATTATGACAGTTGGATTAAAAGTAGGAGATTCTCCAAAAAGATTTTTAAAAAATCAAATCTATAAGGCTAAACAGACACCATACTCTGTTTTATTTGAAGGTATCGATAACGAAAGTGCAGTTAAAGTAAAATATGAATTTTGTAAAAATTTGCCCGCAATGGTTATCACTTATGAAATATCAAATATCACTAATGATGAGAAGGAATATGAGGTTTACACAAGATTAGATGCAACGCTTCGAACAAGCCACAGCTATAATATAGTAGACACTGCCTACACCGAATATTTGGAAAACGGTTCTACAATAAAAATAAGTTATCCGTTTGTAGAAACAGGCAATTCACAAGTTTTAATAATAAATGCAGGATTGGAACCGACAAGTTTTACAACCAAATATTTAATTAATGATGAATATAAAAATCCTGATGATTGGTGGTTAAACACGAGCGCCTCACTTCCCGCAGAAATAATTAGTAAGCAGAATTTAATAAAACCCACGATGGCTTATATTTACAAGAAAACATTAGCCCCAAAGTCTGCATTAAAAATTATTCAGATAATTGGTTCGCAAATTATTTCTGATGAAAATGAAAAAATTGAATATCTGTTAAAACACTATCAGGAGGAAATCAATAATTACGAAAGTTATATATTAAATGAATCACTCGATGAAAAAGAAATTGTTACAGGTAACGATGTTATTGATTTTACTTCCAAATGGTCAAAAGCAATTCTAACTACCAATGCACATTATTTAAATGGACAAATTGTTCCAATGCCTGCTCAAGCAGAATATAATTTTTATTTTACTCACGATGCTCTACTTACTGATTTAGCTGCTGTTAATTTTGATTTGAATAGAGTTAAAAGTGATCTTAAATATATTATCAGCTTGGCAGATTCAGATTACACTATTCCACACGCATATTATTGGAAGGACACGGCATATAAAACCGAATTTGCTGGGACAGAAAACTGGAATCATTTTTGGTTTACTCTGGTTTGTGCAAGATATTTTCGACATTCAGGTGATAAAGAATTTCTGAATCAGCTATACCCATATATCGAAAAGAGTATTGAAACCGGCATGAAGAATAAAGGTGAGGATGATTTGATGTACTCATTTAGACCAGATTGGTGGGACATTGGTAATAATTTTGGACCACGTGCTTATATGACAATACTTGCTATAAGAGCTTTAAGAGAATTTAATTATCTCTCTTCTTCATTGGATCAAGAAATCAATAAACTGATATATTATGAAAAGCTTGCTGATCGAATCGCTGATCAATTATCTCTTAAGCTCTGGGATGAAAATCTTAATTATCTGATCAGTTATTATGAAGATGGAAAAAAAGATAAACATATTTATATGGGTTCATTACTTGCCTCACATTTTAATTTATTAGATGCTGATAGAAATCTTAAATTGTTGAAAACTGCAAAACTAAATCTTTTAGATGAAAAAATAGGTTTATACACTTTATCTCCAATGGATTTGCATTTACTTGGAGACTATATGGGATTTGCTGGTAATGAAGCAGGAGAGCCTTATTATTACGCTAATGGTGGAATATGGCCGCACGGTAATGCATGGTATGCATTATCTTTAATAAGTAACGGATTGAATTCCGAGGCTTATCAATTTATAAAAAGGACTATGACGCTTGATGGAATAATAAACAGTCCAAATGGTCAGCCCGCTTTGTATGAGTATAGAATTAGTGATAAAAATAATCCAGCTACATATGGGAAAATTGATAAACCGCAATTCTTATGGGCAGGCGGATGGTATTTTTATACTTTGTATAATTTATTTGGATTGAGAGAAAATGAATGGAACATTTCCTTTAATCCTTATCTGCCAGAAGATCTGGATTCAGTTAAGTTCAAATTAACAGTCGGGAACAGAGTTGTAGATGTTGAAGTTACAGGGGAAGGGGAAAATGTGACCTCTATTATGTATGATGACAAACAAATTCCCTCATTGGTAATACCAAACGATGTTGACAATCTTAGTAAGATAATTATTACTCTGGGAGAGGCCAATATTCCGTTCATTAGCTCTACGGATGCTTTAGTTGCCGATGCGTATTTTGATAAAGAAAAAAATATATTGGAATTTGATCTTCATTCATTTAAAGGACATAAAATTGAAACAAAAATTATTTCACCCTTGCTGATAAAAGAATTACTTATTAATAACATTAAGACTAAAAACAATCACATTGTAGTTCAAAAAAATTCGGTTTTTGAATTCGTAATTCAGCAAATCTCTAGTTCAAAAAAAGATCATTATTCTATTTATTTCGAAGGCAGGTAGTTTATGGCAGAAGTATTATTAAAAAATGTAACTAAAATATATGATGGCGGAAACAAAGTTGTTACGGATGCAAACTTTACTGTAAAAGATAAAGAATTTGTTGTACTCGTTGGTCCATCTGGATGTGGAAAAACGACCACCCTT
>JBBQSH010000279.1:0-3093 GCA_038214015.1 Ignavibacteriales bacterium
TATTCATCTTTACATAGTTTTTCTATATTATTTTCGACCCACAAACCCCCGAATGGGGCTTTCAGACGCAGTCGATAAAAATTTACAATATATAAATCGCCTCAAATTAGCACTCTTAAGCCCCCATTTGGGGGTTTGGGGGTCAATAAGATTCTAACTTAATAAACTCTATTATACAGAAAAAGCAAACAGACTGTTCCTGGAATCATTGGTTATTGTAGAATTACAATGTGCAGTAGAAAGAAATATAATGGATGAAGATGTTTTATATTCTTTACCCTATGATGAATGACTATAAAATATTAAGAGCTTCGACTGAATGTAAATTAATTGATCTCATCTTCTATATTTTACACATTGCAGGAACACAGAGAATTATGGTTTATTTGGAGAGCTCAACGAACACGAAAAGAAGTTCAAGAATATAAAGAATTATTCGTACATCAACAAAGAGAAAAAATGGATTATAAATCTTACTATAAATTATCCAATGTTTAACTCAATGTAAGAATTGCGGTATTATTCTTGTTGAAAATTGTTGTAGCTGGCACTACACATTGTAAAGAAACCGAGAAAGTAGAAGCTATAATCCTGCCTGAAAAGGTACTAACCATGAAAAGAGAACCTGAGAATAAATATGACGAATTTGCTATTGCAATCTATTGCGAAGATGTTCGAATTGGTTATGTCCCTGCTGATTTGAATCTTGTTTGCTCCCGATTAATGGATGCCGGAAAACTTTTCTTTTGCAGAGTTATTGATAAAAAATGGCAAAATAAATGGCTTAAAGTAAATGCTAACATTTATATGGTCGAATAAATACCTGTACGTAGAATCTATTGAAGTTTTTAACAACGATTAAAAAACAAGTTAATTCAGGTTTGAAAATAGGGATTAAATAACTAAACAAAAATTAAAATATATGCTTGGAGCAATTATTGGCGATATCGCCGGATCAGTTTATGAATTCAACAATATCAAAACTACAAAATTCGATTTTATGGGTCTAGGTACAAATTATACCGACGATTCTATTTTGACTATTGCTATGGCTGAATGGATATTGAATGGAATATTAAGTAAAGATTGCCTAGTTTACACAATTTGTAAATATGTAAAGAAATATCCTCATCCAATGGGAAGTTATGGATCTCGTTTTATAAATTGGGTATACAACGACTCTTCCAAACCATATAATAGTTGGGGAAATGGTTCCGCCATGCGTGTTTCAGCTGTCGGCTGGGCTTTTGACACATTAGAGAAAACAGAAGAAATTGCAAAGATTTCAGCCGAAATAACCCATAATCACCCAGAAGGAATTAAAGGCGCACAAGCAACAGCTGCTGCAATTTTTCTTGCACGGAATCTGGCGACAAAAAATGAAATAAAAACTTACATAGAAACTACTTATGCTTATGATTTATCTCGCACTTGTGACGAAATCCGTCCTTCCTACCGCTTCAACGAAAGTTGTCAAGCTACCGTTCCCGAAGCCATAATAGCTTTTCTTGATAGTGGCGACTTTGAATCAGCTATTAGGTTAGCTGTCTCACTTGGTGGCGACAGTGATACATTGGCATGTATTACAGGCGGTATTGCAGAAGCTTTTTATGGAATGAACTACAGCATACCAGAATCAATAGAAGCATTTAATCATAATGAAATTGATTTTGCAAATAAAGCATTAAATATTCTTCCTGAAGATTTATCAAATGTAGTGAATAAATTCTATGACCAATTTGTAAAAAAAAACAAACGATTTTGGGGTAAAAATGAATCTGCAACAATCTGGGGCAAAATTGACTGGATAGAATATAAATCAGATGACAAAGTACTAGATGAGGACAGTTATAAATCATTTTTGAAAGCCTATAGCCCCGACTGAAATATGCGTTTTGGTGTTGGTGTTATATTTATCGCTCATATTTTTTACAGATGAAATTTAAATTTTGTAAACAAAGTGATGGGCTATATCATTTAACCGAAATATTTGAAACAGAAAAGGAACATGAATTTGATCATTTAGAAGAAGTTTTGGTATATGGTTATTTTAACAAACCATTCAGTTACAAAAATAGAATTAAATAACAACGAGACCTAACAGGTTTCAAAAACCGGTTAGGTCTTTGCTAGATATTATACCTTAGTAAAAAGTTAAGTCCAAGAAAAAAACAAATAACATGAAACAAGATTACTTTGAACCAGGGGTTGTTTATCATATTTTTAACAGAGGAAACAATCAAGAAAATATCTTTCTTGAAGAAAAAAATTACACTTACTTCTTAGCACTACTAAAAAAATACATAATACCAGTTGCCGATATTTATGCTTATTGCTTGTTGAAGAACCATTTCCATTTGGCATTGAGAATAAAAGATGAAGAATTTCTTTCTGAAAAATTAAAACAAAAACCACATTTGGCTTTTTCAAACTTTTTTAATTCATATTCAAAGGCTATAAATAAAGCATATAACCGCAAAGGGAGTTTGTTTCAGGAGCATACACATCGGATAAGAGTTGAAGATGACGAATACTTGATGCAGTTAATTGCTTATATTCACTTGAATCCTGTAAAACACAAGTTTAGCGAAGATTTTAAAAATTACAAATACTCATCCTATCAAGCTTATACCTCCGAAAAGCCAACAAGTGTTGAAAAGGAGTATGTTATGAGCTTGTTTGGAGATAAAACAAATTTTGAATATTGGCACGATTTGAACAAACTCAACTTAGAAGATAAAATAATAGATATTTGAGATAATCGCTTGTATCAACGAGACCTAACAGGTTTCAAAAAACTGTTAGGTCTTAGGGTAAAATCATCTATATTCGAAATGTAGCGTTACTGAAACATATACCTAACAGGTTTTCAAAAGCCTGTATGGATTATATATCCTAAATCAAACAACAACCAAAAAACAAAAGAATATGCTCGAAAAAATTATCGAATTTAGCATTAAGAATAAGCTTATTGTTATTCTGTTTACGCTTACCATTGCAGCTTTTGGACTGTATTCCGTGTTTAAAATTTCAGTTGGAGCCGTTCCTGATATTACCAACAATCAGGTGCAACTTATCACTACTTCGGGTAAT
>JBBQSH010000280.1:0-3075 GCA_038214015.1 Ignavibacteriales bacterium
GATGAAGAAAGAAATACAAACCAGGATTTATTTATCAAAGACGAAGTTCAAATAATTATTGCAACAATTGCATTTGGAATGGGAATAAATAAATCCAATGTGCGTTTTGTGCTGCATTACGATCTGCCAAAAAATCTTGAATCATATTACCAGGAAATTGGTAGATCTGGACGCGATGGTGTACGTTCTGATTGTCTTTTGCTTTTTAGCTATGCTGATATCTCCAAAATAAATTATTTTATTGATCAGAAAGAAGATGAACGGGAAAGACTTTCTGCAAAGCTGCATCTTGAAGCAATAATAAAATATGCAGAGACAGAAATCTGCAGAAGGCAGCCGCTTATAAATTATTTTGGAGAAGTTTATAAGATTGATGATTGTGGAATGTGTGATAATTGTTTGGCTGAAGAAGATGAAACCGATAAAGTTGATGTTACTGTTTACACTCAAAAATTCTTATCCACATTAAAACGCACAGGAGAAGTTTTTGGTTTAAATTATATTGTTGATGTTCTGCTGGGCAATGATACCGATAGAATTCTAAGTAACAATCATAATAAGTTAACAGTGTTTGGTGTTGGTAATGAGCTAAGCAAAAAGCAATGGCAGATTCTTTCACATCAATTAATTAGAAAAGAAATTGTTATTCGTGATAATGATTACGGAAGTTTAAAGTTATCACAATCAGCTTCAGATGTATTGTTCAATAACAAAAAAGTTTATGGCATGATTAAAGAACCCGAACTGAGAAAAAGAAAACTTAAATCTATTGATCTTGAGTATGATCAAAAATTATTTGAGCTGCTGCGTGTAAAAAGAAAACAAATAGCTGATCAAAAAAGCATTCCGCCATTTGTTATTTTTGCAGATAGTTCACTTATTCAAATGGCGACTGATTTTCCTCAAACAGAGAATGAGTTATTAAGAATTGGTGGTGTTGGTGTTAAAAAACTTGAAAGTTACGGCGCTACATTTTTAACAATCATTAAAAATTATGTTAAGAATAATGATGTAAAACAAAAAAGCGATAAGCAAACAACACGAATAATAAAATCTTTACAAGATGAGCCGAGACATAGAGTTGTTGCTAAAGCTTATATTGATGGAAAATCAATAGCTGAGTTGGCGGATGCGTACAATGTGCAGGAGCAAACAATTGTAAATCATCTTGCAAGGTTTACAAACGAAGGAAATAAAGTTAGAACCGATGGTTTAATTGAAAGACTAACAATTGATAAATCCAAACAAAAAAAAGTTTTTACTGAATTTGATGAAAACGGAACGCTTACAGTAAAAAATATTTTTGAAAAATTTAATGGTGAAATTTCTTATAATGAACTTCATCTTTTAAGAGTTATTTATCTTAACAATTATAAAAAATAAATTTGAATTAGCGTAGCACAGACTTCAGTCTGTGGTTTATTATATGACTTACCGACAAGCAAAAAACGGCAAACTAATGATCGAAATTCTTCCGGATAAGTGTGACTTTTGCGGATGCTGCGTTGGTGTTTGTCCCGAAGATGCAATCGAACTAAAGGAAGCAGAAATATTTATTATTGATCCGCGGTGTACTAATTGTTCTAAGTGTGTGTGGTCTTGCCCGATTGAAGTAATTCGATTTAACAAAGATGGAGTACTTTTAAGATGAGTCTTCAGTACGCAGTCTTCAGTCAGAAAATAGAGAGGTAAGCAATGAGTACATTCAGAGATTTAAAAGTTTATCAAAAGCATTTAAGCTAGCAATGAATATCTTTAATGTAACAAAATCATTTCCGGAAGAAGAGAATTACGGATTGACATCGCAAATACGCAGATCATCAAGAAGTGTTTGTTCCGCAATAGCTGAAGCTTATCGGAAAAGAAAATATCCAGTTCATTTTGTTTCGAAAACAACAGATGCAGATATGGAAAATTCTGAAACTCAAGTTTGGTTGGATTTTTCTTTAAGCTGTAAATACATTAATAAACAGACTTATTTAGATTATAAAAATGAGTCCGAAGAAATTGGTAAGATGTTAAATCATATGATTGAAAATCCAGGTAAGTATGAGTAATGATTTAAAATTTGTTTTATTAATTGTGGACTGCCCACTGAAGACTGTGGACTAAATAAATAAGAATGAAATCTAAAAGTAAATGAGAACTAATTATGACATAATAGTAGTTGGCGCTGGACCTGCTGGAAGTATGGCTGCAAGATTTGCTGCTGAGCAAGGCGTATCCGTTTTGATGCTTGAGAAGGATCGTGATGTTGGTTATCCGGTAAGATGCGGTGAAGCTATTAGTAAAGCAGGAGTTGAAGAATTTATTCTGAGTGATGACAAATGGATTGCCGCTAAGATTAGTAAGTTTTCTTTTAACGCTCCAGATGACAGCGAAGTAATTGTTGATTTTGGTGATGCGGGTTATGTTCTTGAGCGAAGAATTTTTGATTATGAACTTGCAAGAACTGCCGCAGAAGCAGGAGCAGAAATTTTAACTCGTGCTTATGTTAACGGTTTGCTGTTTGATGATGGTAAAGTAAGCGCAGTAAAATATGAACTTAACGGTGAGCAGAAAGAAGTAAAAGCTAAAGTAGTAATTGCTGCTGATGGCGTTGAATCAAGAGTTGGGCGCTGGGCAGGAATCGAAACGCACATTGATTTTCGTGATATGGAAAGTGCTGTGCAAATTACAGCAGCTAACATTCCAGTTGATCAGAATACACTTTACTTTTACTTTGGTAAAGATGTTGCACCAAACGGATACTTCTGGATTTTTCCTAAAGGACACAACAAAGCAAACATTGGGCTTGGTGTAAGCGGATTAATCGGTAAGAAAAAATCTGCACAATCTTTTCTTGATGATTTTATGAACAAACATTATCCAAACGCTCCTGTGCTTACAAAAATTGCAGGCGGAGTTCCGTGCTCTATTACACTCGGTAAAATTTCTGGTCCCGGAATTATGCTCGTTGGTGATGCTGCAAGACAGGTTAATCCACTAAGCGGCGGAGGAATTGCAAGCGGTATGATTGGCGGAAAGATTGCCGGTACAATTGCAGGTGAAGCAGTTAAACAAAATAAACTCGAT
>JBBQSH010000281.1:0-3061 GCA_038214015.1 Ignavibacteriales bacterium
CCTGCATTTAACGGATTATCATCTATAGAAAATAAATGTGTTTCTACTAATCCGATACGATGAGTATCAAAAGATTTTGCAGTTGTGGTTTGAAAGTAATTTAAACTTCCCTCATAGTAAATTTGAACGTTATTAAACTCAGATTCAAAATTGTATGCCGTGCCAAATGACAAACTATTTATAAAATCAGATACTTTATTACTGGTATTAAAAATGTTATCATCGTAAATCCCTTGATAATATGTGTAAAGGTTAAACTGAGCTTGCGCAGAGGTTATAAAAAGGACTGAAAGAATAATTACAAGACTGAATCGTTTTTTCATAGGTTGATGTAGGGAAAATTATTTTCCCCCGCCGGAACCGTTACCATTCATATTTCCATTACCGCCGCTTCCACCCGAACCTCCGGGACCACCAGGACCTTTTTGTCCTGAACCTTGTCGTTTCCTCATTTTATTAAAACTCATACCGCTCTGTCTGGAATCGCAAATACCATCACCGTCTTTATCAATAAAAACATCTTTCTTTTTGCGATTTTGTTTTACTTCATTTTGCGGATTACCCTTTGGCCCGGTCTGGTCCTGTATTTGTTTCATTTCCTGATTTTGATTTTGAATTCGTTCTTTTTCCTGATTTTTATTTTGTGATGAATCAGAAATGGACTGGCTGTAAATCAATCCGGCTGAAAGTAATACTATTGTTATAATTGTGTTCATATAAACCTCTGTTATTTATAAACAATATAGATGCCAGTAAAATTATTGGTATAGAGCAATAAAAATCGATTATTGAGTTAAAGATATTCGACTAATGATGTTTGATACGACTAAATGGTCGAAAATCTATAACCCAAATTCTTACTATTTAAATTTAATATTTAATTTTACAATATCATTTAATCACATTATGAAAGGGCACTTATGAAAACAATATTATTAATTCTTATTGGTCAGAGAAAACAAGCTGCAGTTCAGGTACAAAAAGTGTTAACAGGTTGGGGATGCATGATTAAAACAAGATTAGGAATACACGATGGTGTAATGGAAAATTGCAGCGATCAGGGATTACTTATTCTTGAGCTTGCAGGCGAAAGAAAAAAAATGGACGAGCTTGCAAGAAAAGTTTCTTTGATAAAAGGCGTTTCATCAAAGTTAGTTGATTTGAAAGTTATTAAAGAAAAGAAAGTTGCTAAACCTGCTTCTTCAAAAAAGGTAAAGTAATTTTAACACTGGTTCCAGGATATTTATTTGTAGAAAGATGCGAAGGACTTTGAACATTTATTGTTCCGTTGTGTCTTTCTACAATTTGTTTAACTACTGATAAACCTAAGCCAGAACCTTCAACTCCGCCGTGTTTGATATTACTTGCTCTGTAAAAGTCATTAAATATTTTTTCAGTTTCTTCTTTTGGAATCCCAACACCGTTATCACAAACTTTAATTATTAAATTATCCTTATCTTCATCAACTTCAATCTCAACAATTCCATCCATATTATTATACTTAATGGCATTGCTTATAATATTTGATAAAGCAATTTGAATTAATAAAGGATCGCCTTCAATTATGTGTTTTTCTTTTCTATGATTTATCAGCGAAAGTTTTACACCTTTTGCTTCAGCATTTACTTTTGCACTTTTAATTGCTCTTGCAAGAATAGAGGCAATATTAACTTCTTCCTTAATAAATGAATCTTCAATTCTAAGTTTAGATATTTTTAATACGTTGTTAATCAATTCTATAGCTTCATCAGATCTTCTTCTTGCACGAGTAAGTTTTTCCTCAACCACTTCATCTAACGGACCAAGAAATTTTTGCAGAACTAAATCCAAATAAGAATGCACAGCAGCAAGTGGAGTTTTAATTTCGTGTACAATACCAGAAATATATTTTTGTTTTTCTTTTTCCGCAGCATTTATTTTATCTATCGATTCTAACAATTGCTGTTCTCTGATATATAGTTGATTTGCCATTCTATTTGCTATCAGCACAATCATATCAACCAGAAATGCAAAACTGACATTTATTGCAAGCACATAATTAAATTGCTGATGAAGCGAAAATGAAAGAAAACCGGATACATGGTGATGTGGTATTAATGAATAAAATTCACCTACTGTAATGCCCCAAAATGTAAGCACAATTACAACAGCAAAAGTATAGATGACAAATCCAGGTAAGATTAAACTGCCAACAATCATATGAATCACAAAGAATAAAAGTAAAGGTGATTCAACACTCCCGGTAAAGTAAACAATAAGCATAAGTGCAATCGTATCAGAAACCATTTGCAGGATTGACATATGCAATGGATTAAAACTATCGGCATTGTGTTTAACAAATTGCCGGATGTAATGAAAAGTAATATTATATGCTAGAATTGAAAACGTTATTATTAAAAGCGCAGATTGCTGTTCATCAGAAAAGTTAATTTCTAAAAAGTATTTTGGAAATATTATAAAGAATAGAAGCATTACAACAGCAGTATAACGTAATTTTATAAACCAGAGATTTCTTCTGCGTACGGTTAACCAGAATTCTTCGTAGTGTTTTGCCCAAGCAGGAACAAGATTAAACATTGTAATCTCTTTTTATTCACTGTAAAAATAAAAAAGGCAGATGCCAATTACGAACATCTGCCTGAAAGGTCCGTTACTTAACTTAAACAAGTCATTTCGAAGGAGTCCTTGACCTGCCTACCAGACAGGCAGGCTGAGAAATCTTTATAAGTATTAAAATCAGATTTCTCCCTTCGGTCGAAATGACATTTATTATTTATTGCCATGTACAAAGACATATTTAAGTAATAATGAACTAAGCTATATACTTTCCTCTCTTCACATAACTTGTGTGAAGTAGTTTATGAGAAATATGTCCGCAAGGTCCATCAGTTAAGAACTCAGTATAGATATCTGTAACATGTCTATTTTCATGAGATTTTCTTAATGGTAAAGAATTATCTTCATCGTAAATAGCCTTTGCGCGCATCTTTCTAACTTCTTCATTTGTAGGTATTGGTTGACCTCCGCCGCCAAGACAACCACCAGGACAAGCCATAAACTC
>JBBQSH010000282.1:0-3049 GCA_038214015.1 Ignavibacteriales bacterium
TAAACCGTAATTGAGATTAAATCGTTAATAGCGTTATTAATAAAAGTTGGAATAACAGTTTTACGTGTTAGTTTAATTTTATCAGGATGCTCAAGTAAACCAATCATTTCCCTGTATCTTTCTTCGTTGTATCGATCAATAATAAACTTTTTTCTTTCGTCCTGTTTGAAGTGATAAAGCATACTTTCTGGATCAGCTTCTGGGTGAAATTGAGTGCCAACTATTTCATTGGAAATCCTCACAGCAGTTATTGCCGGATTGTCTTTGTTTTCTTTTTCAGGAATTTCCCACGAAAGTATTTTGGCTTCAAACTCCTCAATCTTTTTCTGATTTGGATTTATAACCTGCCAATGTCTTATATCAGCGGCATAAAAAGGATCGGTCAAATCTTTTAAGATTGGATCGTTTTTACCTTCATCAGTTTTTATGAATGGCATAACACCGAATGAGTTGATGAATCTTTTATTTACTTCTCCGAATTGAAAATATCTTGCCATCATTTGAAAAGAGTGGCAGATGAAAAAAATATATTTTTTTTGTTCAGATGTTTGATTGTGATTCCAGATTTTTTCTATCAATGTAAAATAATCTTTATCCCATTGCTGATTTTCACCTTCAAACGGACTACCGGGACCACCTGAAGAAATAAAAATATCATAACTCAAATCAGGAGTATCGCCTTTATAACGAGTTTCAAAGACATCATACTTCAAATCGATATTATTGTTTTTTTTACCTGCATCAGAAATGATCTCTTTAATACAACGCATACCTTCGTTACGCTCGTTGTTGTAAAGATCTATTGTTGCAACTTTAATTTGTTGTTTGTTCATAATTTTAATTCTTGAACCCCACCCATCCTCCCCTTTCTGAAAGGGGAGGAGCGAGGAGGGGTTATAATTTTAATCCGTAATGTGTTTCTTCAATAATATAATCAACAACATTTTTTGTGTCGTGTGATTGTTCCCATACTGCAAGCTGTCTATCAGCTCCGGTTCCCATTTCAAGCATTTTATAAATGTAATTTATTTCTTCTCTTGAGCCGAGTTCATCAACAACATCGTCAATAAAATCTAACAATTCACCTGCTAAAATTTTAAATTCAACTTCTTCACTTTTTCCAAAGTCAATTAATTTTCCGCTGATGCCATAACGAGCAGCACGCCACTTATTCTCGGCGATCAAGGCTCGCCTGTATAATCTAAAGCCAAGATTTTGTTTTATCAGTTTATGAAGTTTTGCAACAAGTGCCTGCATAACGGCAGTTAGTGCAATCGTTTCATCAACACGCATTGGAATATCACAAACCCGAAATTCAAGCGTTTTAAATACAGGATGAACACGAATATCCCACCATATTTTTTTTGCATCATCAATGCAACCGGTTTTTATAAGTAAGTTGATATATTTATCATACTCAGAAACACCGTTAAAGAAATCCGGGATTCCTGTTCGCGGAAATCTATCAAACACTTTACTTCTATAGGATTTAAATCCTGTATTTCGACCTAACCAAAATGGTGAATTGGTGGATAATGCAAAAATATGTGGTAGAAAATATCTTGCTGCGTTCATAATATGTATTGCAACTTCACGGTCTTCTACTCCAACATGAACATGCAAACCAAAAATTAAATTTGCTCGCGCAACTTGCTGCATATCATCAACAATAACTTTGTAACGAGGATGCTCAGTAATTTTTTGATCCTTCCAGTGAGAAAATGGATGAGTGCCAGCAGCAGCGATTTTCAAATTATTTTTTATTGCAAGTTTTGCAAGATTTGTTCTAAGCTTTGTTACCTGCTCACGTGCATCTTTAACATCAAGACAAATATCTGTTCCCATTTCAACAACAGACTGATGCATTTCTGCTTTTACATTTTCAGCAAGAATCATCTTTCCATCTTCAAGAATTTGTTGAATGTGAGATTTTAATTCGCGTGTAACAGGATCAACAATCTGAAATTCTTCTTCAACTCCTAATGTAAACAAACCTGCTTCTGCCATGATAACTTTTCTTTCTTATTTCAATGCTTTATTATTTGCAAACGATGTAACAAAAGTTCCCCAGGTTAAATTATTCTGTTCCGGTTTATGTGCTTTTGCTTTTCTGATTGCCATATTTGAAGCAGCTTCAACAATCCATTCAAAGTTTTCTTCACCAACAGAATTTACATCCGCATCCGGTGCAGGATTGCAGAAATCAATTGCATAAGGTACGCCATCGCGAATTGCAAACTCAACGGTATTAAAATCATAACCCAATGCTTTATTAAGAGCAAGAACTCCATTGTGAACATCATCCAATAATTTTTTCTCGAGCGGTTTTGGATTTCTGACATAACGTAAATGATGCGGCTGTCTCGGATCATACTGCATAATGTGAACATCTTGTCTATCCAAACAATAGCAACGGAAATATTCTGTGAAAACAATTTCTTCTTGAAGCATCATTACAAGTTGTCCGGTTTCATTGTAAGCTTTAAAAAATTCATCCATATTGTTAAGCTTATAAACATTTTTCCATCCACCGCCGGCAAAAGGTTTAAAGTAAGCAGGGAAGCCAATGTATTTAAAAATTCCTTCCCAATCTAATGGATAAGCAAGATTGCGGAATGATCTATCATTTGTATCAGTTGGATGCTGGTTTGATGGAAGTATTACAGTCTTGGGAACGGCAACTCCGATTTTTGTTGCAAGCGCGTTATTAAAAAATTTATCATCAGCACTCCACCAAAATGGATTGTTAATGACTGCAGTTCCTGATATCGCAGCATTCTTTAACATCGCACGATAGAAAGGAACATCCTGTGAAATCCTATCTATCAAAACATCATAACCAATTGGTTCACCTTGAATTATTTTATTGATGTGTGCAAGTTCTGCTGTAATGCCACTTTCTTTTTTAGAATTTATTCTATCAACAAAAGCTTGAGGGAAAGTATTTTCCTGTCCGAAAAGAATACCGATTTTTTTCATTTGATTACTTTCAACTTTTTATAAATAATTTTGAACCCCACTCAGCCTCCCCTTTCACAAAGGGGAGGAG
>JBBQSH010000283.1:0-3032 GCA_038214015.1 Ignavibacteriales bacterium
TAAAAAATAATTTTACCACCTGCCTTTTTACTTAGAATTGATGTTTCTCCGGCATCGTTTATATAAAAAGTATTATTTATAAAAATACAAATGTTTTTAAATTGTTCATCAGAAACTTCAAGCTCAATTACAATGTCTGAAAAATCAAAGTAATCCTCTTTTGTAAGATTTATACCTTCAACTCGTAAAGTACTTGGAGTAGGATAAAACAAGGCTTTAAATGCTAAGTCCGAATCAAATCCCGGATATTGATAAAACTCTTCATCGCCCCATCCGATATCAATCAAACTAAATTGTGAAAAAGAATTATACTCTCTAAATAAATCTGAATTGAGTTCCTGTGTATTAAAAACGATAGCAGTATGCCAGTTTTGTTTAATAAAGTAGATTTTGTGGAATCCCTCTTTATCGAGAATTGAATTTTCTGAAACAGAAAAATGCGGAGAAGTGTTAAGGAAGAAGAAAATGAATGGAAATATTATTAAGTTGTACGTGTTCATAACTCGTTATTTGTTTTAATCTAAATAGGAGCCTGTTTTGAACCTAAAAATTTACCGCACTATAATAATATTTTCTATTATATCATTCATCTTAATAATTAGTCAAGATATCTTTTCGCAGGATGAGAATGGCAAGTACACAATTGTAATTCATGGCGGGGCAGGTTACTTTCCAAAAGATTCTCCTGAGCAATTAAAACAACAATATATCAACTCGTTAACTGAAGCTCTGAACATTGGTAAAGATATTCTTGCAAGCGGGGGAACGAGTATTGATGCGGTTGAGAAAGTAATTAATTATTTAGAGAACAACGTTCTCTTTAATTCAGGTAAAGGTGCTGTATTTACTTCCGAAGGTAAACACGAACTTGACGCCTCTATTATGCAGGGCAAAGATCTTTCTTGTGGAGCAGTTGCCGGAGTTACAATTATAAAAAATCCAATTTCACTTGCACGATTAGTAATGGAAAAAACCGAATATGTTTTATTTGCAGGTAAAGGTGCGGATGATCTTGGAATTCAAATGGGTGTTGATGTTGTTTCCAATTCATATTTTCGTGATTCAACAAAATATCAAAAATGGCTTAATTCAAATTCTCCAAAACAGCAAGGGGAAACCGTTGGTTGTGTTGCACTCGATCAGTATGGAAACATAACAGCTGGAACTTCTACAGGAGGCAGACAAAACAAAACTCCAGGCAGAGTTGGTGATACTCCTTTAATAAATGCTGGTACTTACGCTAATAACAAGACATGCGGCGTTTCAGCGACCGGCGTTGGAGAGTTATTTATCCGCAACACTGTGGCATTTAATGTTTCAGCATTGATGGAATATAAAGGATATACTTTAAAACAAGCCTGTGATGAAATGATTTATGATCGATTACCTGAAGAAAGCGGTGGGATTATCGCAATAGATAAAGACGGCAAATACGAAATGCCTTTTAATACATCAAGTATGATGAGGGCGGTTGCAAATTCTAATGGTGAGTTTAAAGTTGAAATTTGGAAGTAATAAATAATAAAATCAGGTGGAGGATTTATGCGTCCGGCAATAGGTGATTACGCAGAGTATTATCAAAAATACATTGATCTTGTTAAAGGTGACGATATATTTAGAATTCTTGTTGAACAGAATATGGAATCCCAGAGCGTGCTAAATTCTTTCTCAGAAAGTAAAGGAAATTTTAGATATGCTGAAGGAAAATGGACGGTTAAAGAAGTGGTCGGACATTTGATGGATGTTGAAAGAATTTTTGCATATCGCGCACTTTGCACTGCACGTGGAGAAAAACAACCTTTACCCGGAATGGACCAAAATAGTTATGCTGCTCGGGGAAATTTTAACAAGCGCCAACTGTTTGATTTAAATTATGAATATCGCCTGCTTCGTGAATCAAATATTTTATTGTTTGGTGGATTTGATAAATCTGTGTTACAAAACAGAGGAACTGCAAGCGGATATGAAGTTACAGTTTTAGCTTTAATGTTTATGACTGCCGGACACGAAAAGCATCACTTGAATATTCTATTGGAAAGGTATATGTGATCTTTTAAATCACTTTATAAATTGCATCAAGTATTTTTTGTGTAGCACCAATATTTGTTTGAACGTAAGACGCAGAAATATTTCCTGCATTAGTACGCAAAGTTTCTTCTGAAAACAATTTCCGAAGATTCTTGTATGCTTGCCGCTTATTATTAATTATTATTCCGCCGCCAAGTTCTGCAATTCTTTTTGCTTCCTGTGAATTTTCTATCTTTGGTCCAAACAATACCGGAGTGCCGTAAACAGCAGCTTCTAAAACGTTATGTATGTTTTGTTTAAAGCTGCCGCCCACATAAGCCACATTTGCATAAGTGTAAAGTGTAAGCAATATCCCAATAGAATCAACAATAATAATTCGTTCATCGGCATAATTATTAAGGTGCGAAAAACGAATTGTCTTTAACTTTCCTGCAAATTCATTTTCAATTTTTTCAAGATGGAGTAAGGTCGGTTCGTGTGGAGCAACAATCATTAAAACGCTTTTATCTACAGAAGCAAGTTTTATAAATGCCGGAAAAATAACTTCTTCATCCTGTTCCCAAGTACTTCCGGCAACAAATACTTTTTTATTTTGCAGGATGCTTGATTTTATAAGCTGCTTGTTCTTTGCTAACAAACTTCTTTGATAAACTCTGTCAAAACGTGTATCACCAACAGCACTTACTTTTTTATCATCAAGCCCAAATGTTTTAAATTCCTTCGCATCAGATTCCGAAACGGTTAATATTCTGGAAAGATTTCCAAATAATATTTTATGAAAGGATTTTATTAAAGGATATTTTCTTGGTGAATTACTTCTTAACGTTGCATCAACCAGAAATACAGGAATATTTTTAATGTTTAAAGATGTAATCATATTGGGCCAAACATCATAACGCATTATAATTGCGAGCGTTGGATTTGTAATTGCAATAAATTTTTCTGCGTTTGATTTTGTATCGAATGGTAAATAAGAAATCAAATCAGCATAAGGGTATTTTTTT
>JBBQSH010000284.1:0-3030 GCA_038214015.1 Ignavibacteriales bacterium
TTTCCAATGCTAACTTTTGTGCAAACAACAAAGCCCAATTGTCATGGACTCGCTGATCGCGGCTCATCCAATAAACAATTGGGCCATTGGTTTCATTTCCCTTTTGAAGTAATCTAATTCTTTTTTCGTTAATCATTTTTATCGAAGTTGTTTTAAAAATCTTTCGGCAATTTTAAAATGCTGTTTTAATTTTTTCTTATCCATTTTCTTTAATTGCACAATCATCATACTCATTCGTGGGTTTTTCTCAAAACCTTTTTTGTGCTTAAAAATAAATCGCCAGAAAAGTGCATCCCAGATATCACACCAATCACCTTTTTCAAAGTTACTCATTTTACGCACATAATTTGAAGATGAGATATAAGGTTTTGTACAAATCAATCCTCCATCTGCGTATTGGCTCATACCATAAACATTTGGAACCATTACCCAATCATATGCATAGATATACATTTCCATAAACCATTTATAAACATCATCTGGATCAATTTCACAAAGCAGCATAAAGTTTCCAAGAATCATTAACCGTTCTATATGGTGAGTGTATGCTTTGTCCAAAACTCTTTTAATAACAGTATCCACAGATTCAATTCCTGTGGAAGCATTATAAAACGCTTTAGGATTTTTTTTGTTAAACTTAAAAAAGTTGATAGTTCTCTGTTTAACTCCCTCAGGCAAGTAAACTGCGCGTATATATTCGCGCCAGCCAATTACCTTACGAATAAATCCCTCTAAAGAATTTAATGGTACTTCATTATTTTCTGCAAATTTTACAGCTTCATCTATAACTTGTTTTGGCGTTAATAATCCGGAATTAAGCAAGGGGGTTAGGACTGAGTGGAACAAGTATGTTTCTTCTTTATCTATAGCATCTTCATAATCACCAAAATTCTTAAAACGATTTTTCAAAAAATCATTTAACCAATCCTCTGCTTGTTCAAAAGTAACCGGATAAATAAAATCAAAACCATCACCGGGATTATTTGGAAAATGTTTTTCTACATAATCAATTGCTTCAAGTTCATATTCAGTATCTTCAGGAAAATTCAAATTGGGAGATTTAAAACCTTTTGGTAGTTTTTTTCTGTTCTCCTCATCAAAACTCCACTTACCACCTATTGATTTTCCATCTTCAATTAAAATGTTTAATCGCTTTCTTTGTTCGATGTAAAACGATGCCATTAAATAAGATTTTTGTTTTGAAAAATAGTTTTGTAGAAAATCTTCATCGGTTAAAAACATTGGCGTGGAATATTTAATCAATCTTTTACCTAAATCTTTTGCCATACTTTGAATTCTTTTCTCAAGTAGAAAGTCTGTAACATCAGCATAATGAAAAGTTGTAATGCGCATTTTGTTGAAGAATACAAAAAGATAATTTGAACGTCTATCTTCTTTGAAACTTGAATACTGAAGATACACCACATCGTAACCCTGCTGAGTTAAATAGTCTTCATAAGCTTTCATTGAAGCACGATGAAATATGAGTTTCTTTTTATGGAAGTTAAGTGGATAGCGTATATCTCCAAAGAAAAGCGGATCTTCAATTAAAAATACTTTCGGTTTTTATCTAACGCCGGATGTTGTTTAAATAATTGATGAGGAAAAATTAACGTAACTTCATTTTTCATTGGTATAATTTCTCGTGCTTCTTTGTTAAAATGAACAATAAAAAACCTTTTGTGCTTAAATGTACATAAGAAACGTGTTCAAGGTTAGATAAGTTCATTTAACAGATAGAAAAAGTAAACAGAGGGGAGGTTTGAAATAGGAGATATAGAAGGTATTAGACTGTCTCAAAGCAAATCTTTCACAAGCCTAGGTTTGCGGCTACCACAAAAATTTACGTTATGAGACAGCCCAATAATTCAAATATTAAAAAAAAATATTAGTATTTAACACTGCAGCCATATGGTTTTGAACTTTGCACGCTTACATTCTTTCCGGCTAACAATTCATCCAATGCAGCAATAACATAATTTTTTGCACCTTTAATATCTTCAAGATCCGTAGATGCCTTATCATCGATGCCACCTGCATAAACAAGTTTACCAGCCTTATCTATAATGTACATGTGCGGTGTGGTTTTTGCTTCATACATTTTACCAACTTTTCCATTTGAATCAACCAGATAGGCAGTAAACTTTGCGTTATGTTTCTTGGATCTATTATTAATCTCATCGTTAGTAAAGTTACCTTGTTTGGATTCTATTGATGAACAAATTGTAAGCCATATAACATCCTGCTTAGTGTACTTTAGTTGCAACGACTGCATATTTTTTGAATTGTAGTGCTTCTGGACAAACGGACAATCAAAATTTATCCATTCAAGAACAACTATTTTATCATTAAAATCACTTAGCAAATGTTCTTTTCCGTTTGAATCCAGAAGCTTAAAATTTGGTGCTTGCTCATTTAGCTTTACAGTTTGTGCAAAAGCAGTAACTCCAAACAAAACAAGAAAAATGATTGCGAAAGGTTTATACATGGTTTGCTCCTTTTTATTTATGATATACTAATTAACTAAACATTAATTAAGTTTATTAGTTCAATTTGTTATTGGAACATTAATCTCAAATGCTTTTGTACGATCATCATCTAAAATAATTATCCCTTTTACTTCTGTTGGATTAAAGAATCTAAAAGGATCTGGCTCTAAGATTATCTTAAAGTGATTATCTTTTTTGATTACATTTTGTTTAACGGAATTTCTAAAAACTCCTGCTTCATAAGAATAAAATTTAATACTGCTCGCATTAGTAATTTCATAACCACTTACTTTTAAATAAACCGAATCTGATTTTGATGTTGCTGATGTTTTTAAGTTGTGATTTTTTAATGGTAAAACACTTTTTGTATAATCAAATTCATCAGAAATAAGTTTTGTGGGAATGAACTACCCCGCCGCAAGCGGACGGGGTATCTAACGAAATGTTAGAATAATGTTAATTGTATTATTTTGTGCAATACCTTGTACTCTTTTTCTTTCCCTTGTTCTTTTACATACTTGGTAATCGTTTCTTCGTCTCC
>JBBQSH010000285.1:0-2952 GCA_038214015.1 Ignavibacteriales bacterium
GGTTTTATTATCACACTATCATATTCTATCAATCCATTTCCTTCTATCATTATAACACCAAGTGTATCCAGCGTATCACGCAAAGGTTTATTATATATTATTTGGATATTACTCAAATCACTTAATATCGTTTGAGTAGAACTACCAAGTGTGTCTTCTGTTTGACTTTGAAAAAAGGTTAAATATTGGGAACCTTGAATGATCGAAAGATTTACTTCATCTGTAAGTGATACTACGTTTGCAGATGAGCAGCTATTCCCGGGATTTATATAAAGATTATAATTACTCTCATACTCAACCGGATAATTGTAGGTGTTAATTTTGAAGTCAAGAAAATCTAATAAGAACACATAATGCGTTCGTTCATAATATCTTGTTACTGTCCAGGTGTAATCTTGTCCAGACATTGCTTCAATTAAGCCGGAATGTAAAAGTTCGTCATCAAGATAAAAACGGTAATTAACATCAACAAATTGATATGCCCCGTAGAAGCCGGTAAGAGTAACTCTTAAAGTATAGTAATACGCATTTGCATTTTGAATGTCCAGAACTGACGAACCTGTAGGCCAACCATAAACAAAACCTGTGGCTCCAACCATTTGATCACAATTATTAGTTAGTTGGGTGTTCACTTGCAAGTTAGCATCCCAAAAATGTCCATTTGCTTGTTCTTCTTGGGCGTCCCAATCAACTTCAACTCTAATGGTATGGCTATTTGAATTAGGTGCATCAGGTAAAATTAAACCCTGCGGGTTTATCTCCACCTTTTCTTTTATAATTACTTGTGCGGATACGTGAGACGAAAGAAAAAAGACGAGAACTAGAAATTTGAATAAATATTTTTTCTTTTCAATAGCGTTGCTATCTTTTTGAAAAAATATTTTACCCTGACTGAAACTGAATTTACCCATAAAGTTTCTACACTAATTTTTAATTCAAGAAACAGAATCCTGAAAAAGATAAAAATGTTTCTTAATCTTGGTCACAACGTAATTTATAAAATTCATTTTGTCAATAGTTAGTATGCACTATTTTTAAAATAGAAATTGCGTTTTTAGTTTGTTTTTATTTATTAGCGGGCAAGTGTTCTGGAATGGAAATTAAAAGGCGACTCAAATTTGAATCGCCTTGCTAAAAAGTGTTTCATAGTCGCACGAAAGGATTCGTGCGCTACGTTTATTTTTGTTTACTTGCAATCAAATTTAATGCACTGCCTGCTTTAAACCATTCAATCTGCGCAGCGTTAAATGTTTGATTCAGCAACACTTCATCTTTACTTCCATCTTTGTGTTTTATAATCATCTTAACTTGTTTTTCAGGAGCTAAGGATGCAATAAGTAAATCTACTTTATCGTCTTCCTTTATTTTATCATAGTCTTTTGGATCAACAAAAGTAAGCGGCAGCATTCCTTGTTTCTTTAAATTTGTTTCGTGGATGCGTGCAAAACTTTTTACAATAATTGCTCTGCCGCCGAGAAATCTTGGTTCCATTGCAGCGTGCTCACGTGATGAGCCTTCGCCGTAGTTTTCATCACCAACAACAACCCAGTTAACGCCTTTCGCTTTGTATTCTCGTGCTACTTCCGGAACTGATTTTGTCTCGCCTGTAAAAGTATTTTTAACTTTTCCAGCTTCTTTGGAGTAAGCATTTATTGCACCTATAAACATATTGTTGGAAATGTTATCAAGATGACCGCGATACTTTAACCAGGGACCAGCCATTGAAATATGATCAGTCGTACATTTACCAAAAGCTTTTAACAACACAGGAAGATCAACTAAATCTTTTCCATCCCAAGGAGTAAATGATGTTAATAATTGTAATCTATCACTCTTTGGATCAACTTTAACTTCAACTTTACTTCCATCTTCAGCAGGAACAACAAACCCTGCACTGCCTTCATCAAATCCACGAGGCGGTAATTCTTCTCCTGTTGGTGCATCAAGTTTTACTCTTTCACCTTTTTCATTTACAAGTTCATCTGTAATAGGATTAAAAGATAAACTGCCAGCAATTGCAAGTGCAGTTGTAATTTCCGGTGACGCAACAAATGCAAGCGTTTCAGGATTTCCATCATTTCGTTTTGCAAAATTTCTGTTGAATGACGTAATGATGGTGTTTCTCTCACCCATTTTCATATCCATTCTTTTCCACATTCCTATACAAGGACCGCAAGCGTTTGCAAGGATTACTCCGCCAATATCCGTAAGAGTTTTTAACTGACCATCACGCTCAATTGTAGCTCTCACCTGTTCAGAACCAGGAGTAATGGTGTATTGCGATTTGGTCTTTAATCCTTTTTCAAGAGCTTGTCTTGCGATGCTTGCAGAGCGATCAATATCTTCGTAGCTAGAGTTTGTACAGCTTCCAATCAAACCAACAGAAACTTTATCAGGAAAGTTTTCACTTTTAACAGCTTCCTTCATTTTAGAGATTGGCCAGGCTTTATCAGGTGTAAAAGGTCCGTTAAGATGTGGTTCAAGTTCATTTAAGTTTATTTCAATAATCTGATCAAAATATTTATCTGGATTTGCAAATACTTCTTTATCAGCACAAAGTTCATCTGCTAAACCTTCTGCAAGTGCAGCAACATCAACACGTTTTGTAATTCTTAAGTATGAGGCCATTTTTTCATCGAATGGAAAGATTGAAGTTGTTGCGCCAATCTCAGCACCCATATTACAAATAGTTCCTTTGCCTGTGCAGGAAATTGAATTTGTTCCATCACCAAAATATTCTACAATTGCGCCAGTGCCGCCTTTAACAGTTAAGATTCCGGCAAGTTTAAGTATAACATCTTTTGCGGATGTCCATCCGTTTAATTTTCCTGTTAATTTAACACCAATAAGTTTGGGCCATTTTAATTCCCACGGCATACCAGCCATAACATCCACAGCATCTGCACCACCAACACCAATCGCAATCATACCTAATCCACCTGCATTTGGAGT
>JBBQSH010000286.1:0-2883 GCA_038214015.1 Ignavibacteriales bacterium
AATGCACAAAGCAAAATGGCATTTGGATTACAGGCAGGCGTTGCCATACCAATGGGTGACTTTGGGGATGGATATGATATGGGATTCGGTGGGCAGGGTAATTTTGCATATCACATAAGTCCTATGCTTGATGTAACCGCTTCGGTTGGCTATTTAACCTGGAGTGGTAAAGAGGCAGACTATACTTTTAGCTCTGTACCCGTGCTTGTAGGAGCTAGATATTATTTTGGCAAAGACAAATTCAACCCTTATGTTGCAGGAGAATTGGGCATGCATTTTGTGAGTGTTGATATTCCAACGGTAACCATTGGTGGTTTTACTTTTGGAGGATCTTCATCAGATTCATTCTTTGGATTTGGTGCTGGCGCTGGTTTCCTTTATAAGATGGGTCCAAATCTTGATCTTGACGTAAATGCTAAATTTAACAGCATTTCTTCAGAAGGAAGTTCCTCAAGTTATATAAGTGTAATGGCTGGCGTTCTAATCGGTTTATAATAATTTTATTGCACTTTGTTATAAAAGCAGTACGCATAAAGTACTGCTTTTTTATTTTTTAGTACTTCATTTTTTTATTTCCTAATCCTTATTTTTCCCCAACATTTTTTCAAAGGCTTTAAAATGAAATTCGAACGCAGCGCCGGAATACTTCTTCATCCAACATCTTTGCCTGGTAAATATGGAATTGGTGATCTTGGTGATGATGCTTTTAAGTTTGTAGATTTTTTAGAGAAAGCCGGACAAAAACTCTGGCAGATTTTTCCTCTTGGTCCAACAGGATATGGTGATTCGCCATATCAATGTTTTTCTGCGTTTGCGGGTAATCCAAATCTTGTTAGTCCCGATAAACTAAAAGAAGATGAATTGCTTCGTGATCATGATTTGCACAACATTCCAGAACACGATCCAGCATCAATAGACTACGGTGAAATAATTGAATACAAAAAATCATTACTAAAAAAAGCGTTTACAAACTTTAAGCATCATCAGGAAAAGTTTGAAAAATATTTTAACAAGTTCTGTAAAGACAATAAAAGTTGGTTAGATGATTTTGCATTTTTTATGGCAGCTAAAGAAGCGCACGGCGGAATTGTTTGGAAAGATTGGGATGAGGGCCTGGTTCTTCGTAAGAAAAAATCTTTAGACGAGTGGAAGAAAAAATTAGAAGAAGATATTCTTTATCAAAAGTTCGTTCAATTTGTTTTCTTTAAGCAATGGAATGAGATAAGAGCTTACGCAAATAGTAAAGGAATAAAAATAATTGGGGATATGCCCATTTTTATTGCTTATGATAGCGCTGATCTCTGGGCAAACAAAGAGTTGTTTACTGTTGATGAAAAGGGAAACCTTGAAACTGTTGCTGGTGTTCCGCCAGATTATTTTTCTGCAACCGGACAGCTTTGGGGTAATCCACTTTACAGATGGAAGGAAATGGAGAAAGATGATTTTTTGTGGATGAGAAATCGTTTTGCACAATTGTTCACGATGGTAGATATTGTTCGCATAGATCACTTTAGAGGATTTGAAGCTTTTTGGGAAATTCCCGGCGATGCACCAACTGCAGAAACAGGTAAATGGGTTAAAGCTCCGGGTCACAAATTATTTAAATCAATCCATAAACATCTTGGCGATGTTCCCATTCTAGCTGAAGATCTTGGAGTGATCACCCCGGCTGTAGAAAAACTTAGAGACGATTTTGAATTTCCGGGAATGAAAATTCTTCAGTTTGCTTTTGGAACTGATATGGAAACTAAATTTTTACCTCACAACTTTGTACAAAATTGCGTTGTGCTTACCGGCGCTCACGATAACGATACAACACGTGCTTATTTTGAAAAAGCAAAACACGAAAATCATCACATCTATGATCACGTGCAGAAATATCTAAATTATTTTGGTGATGATATTGTTTACGAATTGATAAGGCTTGCTTACAGATCGGCGGCAAATATTGTTATTGTTCCTATGCAGGATATTTTAAATCTTGGCGGTGAAGCACGAATGAATTTTCCCGGTAAACTCGGCGGAAATTGGATGTGGCGTTTTACATGGGATCAAATCCATGAAGATTTGCATTGGAAGTATTTCGGTTTATCTAAACTTTATGAAAGGCCGCCAAAACCAAAAAAGGTGGAACAGGAAAAGCCCTAGAGTTTTGTCATTCCGCACTTGATGTGGAATCTGTTTAATTTCAATGGTGGATGCCGGATCAATTCTGGCATGACAATTATATTGAATCTGAAAATTGTTTTCTGAATCAAACTATTTAAAAAATTAAAAGGAGTGTGAATTGAAAAAAATACTTTTATCAACGATTTTATTAACCGCTATTTTAGTTGGATGCGGTAAAAGCGGTGCAAAAGATAATCTTAACTGGGAAGAAAATCTTGAAACAGCGCTACAAAAAGCAAAAGCAGAGAACAAAGCCGTGCTTGTTAACTTTACAGGAAGTGATTGGTGCCAATGGTGCATAAGGCTTAGTGAAGAGGTGTTTTCAAAATCTGAGTTTGAAGATTATGCTGAAGATAATTTAATTTTGGTTCGTTTAGACTTTCCTCGCAGCATAGAGCAAAGTACTGAAACCAAAACGTATAATAATCAGCTTGCACAACGCTATGGTGTTCAGGGTTTTCCAACAATTTTATTGTTTAACTCACAGGGACAAATGGTTTTGCAAACAGGTTATCAACCTGGTGGACCAGTTAGTTATATTGAACATTTAAAGAACAAATTATAATTCTTATTAAACCTTGTATGTTTAAAGTATAAAAAAAGTCAGAATGTTCTTTGACATAATGAAAAAAAGTGTTTCCTTACGGAAGTAGAAGGAATAAACCTTGGGTCATTAGAACCCGTCTCGAAGTGTCTTCCTTCCGTCAGGTAAAA
>JBBQSH010000287.1:0-2868 GCA_038214015.1 Ignavibacteriales bacterium
ATTGCAAATAAAATTAATTCAGAAGAGATTGATGATTATAAAGGATTGGGTTACTCACTTCCGTTGCTTGGTACAGCTTTGGGTATTTTCTTGGTCTCACTTACAGGACTTCCACCAACTGCAGGATTTATCGGCAAACTTTATCTGTTCATTGCATTAGTTGATGCTAATATGATTACGGTTGCAATCATAGCACTTTTGAACACTGTAGTTTCATTATACTATTATATCCGTGTTCTTAAAGCTATGTTCTTGAATAAATCTGATAAACACGTCGTATTAAATCTTTCTCCACTCAATTATATCGTACTCTTTCTGCTTATTACCCCAGTTTTGATTCTTGGTGTTTACTTTGCGCCTCTTGTAAACATTGCAAAAGAATCAATTCAACTTTTAGGATTTTAATCACATCAATTTGCAATTAAGTTATTTTTCTCATAAGTTTATATCCGACTATTTTAGTCTTATTTATGTTAAAACTATCAAAAAAATCCGAATACGCATTAATGGCAGCCCGCTACATGGCAATAAAAAATCATGGCAGTGCAGTTACTGCTAAAGAAATTGCAGAAAGTTATAAGATTTCTTTTGAATTGGTAGCTAAAGTTTTACAGAATCTTGCAAAAAGTAATATTGCAATTTCCTATCAAGGTGTTAAAGGTGGATATGCTTTAAGGAAAAATCCTTTGGAGATTTCTCTAATAGAATTGATACTTGCAGTTGAACCAGATTACCAGATCACAGATTGCCTACGAACTGAATCACCGAAAAATGATTGTTCTTACTTTGAATGTTGTAAAATTCGTGATCCTTTAGCAGAAGTACAAAAAAAGATTGATAAAGTATTTTATGAGACTAAGTTAGCCCATATTATCTGATGAAAATAAAAACGCCTATATACTTAGACAATAACTCAACAACTCAGATTGATCCCAAAGTTTTAGAAGCTATGCTTCCCTATTTACAGGATCGATTTGGAAATGCATCAAGCAATCATAGCTTTGGATGGATGGCTAAAAGTGCAGTTGAAAATGCAAGAAATATTATTGCTAACTTTCTTAAAGTATCTTCTAAAGAAATCTATTTTACAAGCGGCGCAACAGAATCAATTAATCTTGTTCATTTAGGATTAACTGAAAATGTTCAACCCAAATCTTTCCAAATTATTTCATCCGAAATAGAACACAGTGCTTCAACAGAATCATTAAACCATCTAACTGACAAGGGATTTGATGTAACTTTTATAAGTGTAGATAAAACAGGAATCATCGATCCTTCAAAAATAGAAGATGCTATCTCGGATGATACGAGACTTATCTCGATCATCTTTGCAAATAATGAAATTGGAACGATCAATGATATTAAAACTATTGGGCGCATATGCAGAGAAAGAGATATACTTTTTCATGTTGATGCAACGCAAGCAGTTGGCAAAATTAAATTTATTCCATCTGAATTTAACATAGATTTTATGTCTTTTACTGCTCACAAACTTTACGGACCAAAAGGTATCGGTGCTTTATACATCAACAGTAAAAATCCAAGGACAAAACTTTCTCAAAGAATGTTTGGCGGAACACAGGAAGAATCTATAAAACCGGGAATTTTAAATGTTCCTGCTATTGTTGGATTTGGGAAAGCAATCGAAATTTGCGACGAAGAGATGGGAAAAGATTATGATCATACAATTTCCTTGAGAGATAGATTTTATAAAATTATTATTTCAAATCTTGAAGGTGTTTTTATAAACGGTAGTTTGAATCAAAGACTTCCTAATAACATTAACTTTTATGTTGATGGAATCCGTGCTGATAAACTTATGCTCGAGTTAAGAGATTTAGCATTCTCAAATTCTTCTGCTTGTGCTTCCGGATCTACCAAACCAAGCAGAATACTTAAGGCAATTGGTTTAACTAATGAACAAGCTTTGTCTTCAATCAGATTTGGATTTGGAAGATTCAATACAAAAGATGAGATTGAATACGCATCTCAAAAAGTTATTGATGCTATACACAAACTTAGAAATTTTAATCAGAGTAAATCACAGAACAATAAACAAAGAATTGAGCAATCATGACGAGCAAAAACACAAGCGGTATTTATAATGATTTGAAAAATGAGAATCAGATTTTTTTAAACTATTTAAAAGCAAAATTTCCGATTTTTCATAATTCAAACTTTTTTTTTAGAGATTTTCAGTACGGATTGAAAAGTTTTCTTGAGAAAAAAGGAACAACTTTAACCGATAACAATCTAGCCGGTTTAGCAGTACAGTTTTCCGAATATTTCGAAACACAAGGAATATTTATAAGAACAAGTACACAAGGCTGGAAAGTAAATTATCCGGAGTTTGTTACGGCAAAACCCGGTGATCCGTTCTCGTTTTAATTTATATTCGTAGAACAGACTTTAATCTGTTCCTGAGTAAAATAATAATTAGGAAATAAACAGACTAAAGTCTGTTTTACAGATGAATACATAATAACAATTGAGGTGATCCAATGAGCAACACACAAATAGAATCTGAAATTACAATAACAGATAAAGCTGTAAAAGAAATCAAACGTATAATGGATGAAAATAAAATCACGCAGGAATTTGGATTAAGAATTGGCGTAAAAGGCGGCGGCTGTTCGGGCTTAACTTACACTCTGGGATTTGATCCTGAAACTCGTGAAGGCGATGGCATTATAGAACAAGAAGGTGTAAAACTTTTTGTAGATGGTAAAAGTCTATTCTATTTATCAGGTACCCAGCTTGATTTTTCGGACGGGTTAAACGGTAAAGGTTTTATTTTTAATAATCCGAACGCAACTAAAAGCTGCGGCTGCGGTGAATCGTTCGGTGTTTAATTAGAAAGGCTATCGA
>JBBQSH010000288.1:0-2864 GCA_038214015.1 Ignavibacteriales bacterium
ATTAAATCATACTGTTTTTCGGGTAAACGTTTTGAGTAATCCACCGCTTCTGACTTAACAACTTTTGTCTGGTTTTCAACATCAAGTGATTTAATATTTTCTATAAGATTTTTATAGATCTGAAAATTTCTCTCAATAAAAGTAACGTGTTTTGCACCGCGACTAATACATTCTAAACCAAGTGAACCTGAACCGGAATAGAAATCCAAAACTTCAATATCTTCAAAATCAATTCTATTATTTAAAAGATTGAAAAGTGTTTCCCGCACTCTGTCTGTAGTTGGTCTAATATCTTTTGATTGGGGAACATTTATCAATCTTCCTTTAAAAATGCCTGATATAATTCTCATTCTCATAAAAAATTCTAAAAGTAGTTATGCGATTCGGAATGCTATGCCGGCAGCGGAAGAAAAGGAGTTATATTTTTCTAAATACAATTTGCTTTCGTAGAGATCTGGTACGGGTCTTATCTTATCAAAAGGATTGAAAGGGATAAAATCCAATCCTAAAACTTTCTTTAATGTTTGAATAATCGCTGTTGAAATTTCATCACCGGAAATAAATGCGGCCTCAATCTGTAAACGCTGCACATTAAGAATAGAAGATTGAGATGTTTCTTTTATTAGATGTTCAGTTATTTGTCCTGCATCGTTTAAAGGAATCACTTTGAAATAAAGCGGCTTACCATTAAACGCATAGAAAAGTGAAAGAAATTTATTGTTAAAGTAAACACTTAGTGTTAATCCTTTATACACAATCGCATTACTCACCGATAATGATCTTTCAGCAGCTATGTGAAGGTTGTCTATAAATTTTAATTTAAGATTATTCTTTTTACAGAATCCATCCAGCATTTGCAAATATCTTCTTTGCACTGCAAATACTAATGCCGAACTTGTTTCGTTAAATGGTCCTTTATCAATTTCAAAATACTGTAAAACTAAATTCTTGGTTGAAATGTATGGATAGATTACAGACAGTTCCCACTTAAATTCATCTAGTAAATCCTGATATAAAAGTGTTGTATCATATGGCATTTGCATTGTGTGAAATAGTTCGAAGGGAAGTGTGAATGAAGCAGAATTACTATTAAAGTTTTTTTTAATCAGCAGTTCATCAAAAGCGCCCTGTAGTAGGGCGCTAATTTTAGTTTCTTTATCATTTTCAAAATCTATCGGATCATTAAAGTAAGTTTCATCAACATTAACAAGCTTAAACTGATCGCTGACATAATTTACTTCAACAACCTGCAGTTTAGAACTGGATATGTTAAATCCAATATGATTTTCAAATCCAGCCATTATTTTTCAGGTTACTCCCAGGATGCTGTGTTTTTCAAAGCATCGTTATCAATACTTCCAATTGTTCCATATCCATTGGGATCTTCAATATAATATTTTGTGCCAACTACAGTCTTTGTTTCAACTCTTAAAACTTTGCCTCGAGGATTAACAACAGTGTCGGTTACAACTGAGGTATCTACATTCATTACAAACCGTTGATTAGTTTTTGGAGAAGTGAAAAGACTATCGGGAGTAAATGTACCACCCGATAAATTCTTAAATGGATTTGCAGGTTTCATTGTAAGTGAATCAAAGGCATTTACTACACTGTCTACAAAATTATCGTTTTTGATAAAGTCAATAAGTTTATCCAAACTTGCTGTAAAGCCGCCATTCTTTTGTTGAAAAAGAATTTGTGCTTCCTTCAGATTAGACATCCGAAGTCTTGTTTCATTTTTAAAGTATTTTTCTGATTCAACTTCAGCAGAAGGATCAATCACGGCAACTTTTATTAAAAGAAAAGTTAGGATGGCAACAATAAAATATAAGCCAGCGTGTACGTACCAAGGATCTTCATTTTTCGAATTTTTGGAAAACATTTTTCCTCCGGAAAAAATATAATGTTAAACGTTAATCAATAAAAATGTACTCTTTAATTTTTGCAAATTTGCTATCGCCAATGCCTTTTACATTCAACAACTCATTAATGTTTCTAAACCGCTTATGTTGTTCACGATACTCGATAATTTTTTGAGCTGTTTTTGTCCCGATTCCGGGTAAAGTAACAAGTTCTTCCAGTTTAGCAGTATTCAGATTAATGCTTTTTTTAGCCGGTAAATTTTTTTTCTGAATATTATCAAAACTTCGAGTGTTAAAATCTAAAACTTCCTGCTTATAATCAACCTCTTTTTGATCACTTTTTTGAAAATTACCTAAAGTTGTGTCTTTAGAGGAACCATAAAATTTCTCATCCTCCTCAGAATAATCAAATAATTGATAAAGTACAGTTTCCTGTTTATCAAAAAAAACTTTGTAAGTTAATCCAAAAAGAAAGACTACTATAACAAATAAAAAAATCTTTAATTCAGTTATTGTTAAACCGATTTTTTTTGAAAGTCGCTCGAGCATTTTGCCCCCGAGTTATTCATTTGATTATTTATTTACTTAGAAAGTTAACAATTAAAATCTGATTATAAACCAAATCTTTTAAAAAATCCTTTTTCGTTTTCTTTGCCGTCTGTTTTGAAGTTTGGCTGTTCTGCCAATTCTTTTAACAATTCCTTTTCTTTGTTGCTGAGTTTTTGTGGAATGTTAACCATCACTCTTACTATCTGGTCACCACGACCGGAGTGATTTAAATGTTTAATACCTTTATCACGCATTTTCAAAAGTTTGCCAGATGGCGTGCCTGCATCAATTTTTAACCGTGCTTTTCCAACCAAGGTTGGAACATCAACTTCAGTGCCCATTACTGCTTCAGGAAAAGTAATTGTAAGATCATAAACAATATCATCTTCTTCTCTGATGAAATATTTGTGTTCTTCCTCTTTAAATACTACTATAATATCTCCGGGATGCCCG
>JBBQSH010000289.1:0-2805 GCA_038214015.1 Ignavibacteriales bacterium
CTAGTAATAAATTCATTTGATTCTCCTTTTTTTAGTGCTCTTTTGTGCATTAGTGATTTTGTGGCAAAAGAAAACTGCCACTAAAACACAAAGACACAAAAACTCACTAAATGTTATTTTATAAATCTTCGTATTCCCTGACCAATATTTACAACGTTAAAGTTAATTAAATAACCTAATCGTTTTTCTGTCAATTTTAAATGACTTAAAATTTGTGCTTCCCAAACAGGGTTAACTAGTTCAATAGCTTTTAGTTCACAAATAATTTTATCTTCAACAAGTACATCTAGTCTAAGACCTTCATTAAAAGTTAAGTTGTCATAAACAATTGGAATATCAATTTGTCTAACGTAAGACAAACCTCTCTTTGATAACTCGTGACAAAAACAAACTTCATAAACTTTTTCAAGTAAACCAGGTCCTAAATTTTTATGAACTGTATATGCAGCATCAACAATCTTTTTCCCAATCACCTCATATTCATCAGGCAGTTTTTGTTAATTCTGTTCTGTCAAGTTAGCTTCATTTATAGTAAAGAAATATTTGTTTCAAATTTTGTGTTCTTTTGTGTTTTAGAGATTTAGTGGCTGAAAACAAGATTGCCACTAAATCACGAAGACACAAAAATTCACTAAAGAAATCTATTTACTCAAATACTTAATGTCTTCAAGTATCATATCTAAATTAGCTGTGCTGCCCTTGTAGTTGCTTTTAAGCCTTCCGTTTTGATCGATCAGTGAAATTCTATCAGTATGTATTACATTGTAGCTTAGCTCACCATTTTCATCATACGATGAATCAGAAGGGATAGCCTTAATATCAAACTTTAACATCACTTCTTTAGTGTTTTGATTATCGCCGGTAAGAAACGCCCATCGATCAAAAGTTAAATCTCTTAACTCTGCAAACTTTTTTAATACCGCCGGTGTATCACGATTCGGATCAAAAGATATAACCACAAACTTAACTTTATCTTTTAACTCATCAGGCAATCTTTGTTCGACAAGCTGCATATTGTGTGTCGTCATAGGGCAAATATCAGGACAGTGAGTATAAACCATTGCCATTAGCGTAATTTTGTCTTTAATGATATTGGGAAATTCCACCTTAAAACTATCCTGATTTAAAAAAGTATTTTGTGTTCTGGTTATATCCTGATCCAAAGGGAAGTGCTCATAACATCCTAATAATAGACCAACAGAAAAAACAGTAAACAGAACTAACGATATTTTTATTTTGTTTTTCATTTATTAATAATTTTATGATTTGTTTGATTCAACTTATCAAAAATCGTTTCCTAATAAAAGATAATTTCTTTTCTTAAATTTGATATGTTAATTACTAAGTCACCTTACGCAAAATTTGAAACCTCCAAGGTTTTCAAATAAAATATTTTGCTAAAATCACTATTTTAGTAGCAAGAATCTTAAAACCTTGGAGGTTTTCCTGCCTCCTGCGTAAGCTGAGTTACTAACTGAAGTTATGTAAAAATGTATTTTAACATTAAATAGATTCCGATTTGTCATTCCCACCCCGATTTACATCGGGATAAACTCCAGTGGGAATCCATTTTTTCGTTTATTTTACCAAATGGATACCCGCCTTCGCGGTTATGACATGCAGACTTTTCGATTTTGCGTAACTTCACTTACCAATGAAATTATTTTTTTTGAATTATTAACAAGACACAACTATAATGAAAAACAATTTTGGCGATATGCCTCTCGAAGATTTTCGTAAAAACGGATACAAACTTGTTGATTGGATTACTGAGTATTTAAAGGATATTGAAAAGTATCCACCACTCTCACAAGTAAATCCTGGTGAGATTTTAAAAAGAATTCCGCAAACACCTCCAAAGGATGGCGAAGATATTGAAAATGTTTTAGCCGATGTTGATAAAATTCTTATGGATGGAATTACTCATTGGAATCATCCCGGATTTATGGCTTACTTTAATTCAACTTCAAGCGGACCAGGAATTCTTGCCGAACTTTTATCCGCAGGTTTAGGCATTAATGGTATGCTCTGGAAAACTTCTCCTGCATTTACTGAACTTGAAAAATCAATGATGAATTGGTTCAGACAAATGGTTGGATTACCAGAAAACTATTGGGGAATTATTTACGATACTGCTTCAACTAGTTCTATGCATGCAATTGCGTCTGCGCGTGAACAGCTTGATCTGAAAATCCGCGAAAAAGGAATGGCAGGAAGAAGCGATGTTCCAAAATTGATTCTCTATTGCTCTGAGCACGCACACAACTCAATTGATAAGGGTGCATTGACTCTAGGAGTCGGTTTAGATGGAATCAGGAAAATTCCAGTAAATGATAAGTTTGAAATGATTCCGCAACAACTTGAAGAACAAATTAAAATTGATATTGCAAAGGGCTTTAAGCCATTTTGTGTTGTTGCAACAGTTGGTACAACATCCACAACAAGTGTTGATCCTGTTGAAGCAATTGCGGACATTGCAGAAAAATATAATCTGTGGCTTCATATAGATTCTGCTTATGCAGGAGTTACCGCAATGATTCCTGAAATGAAATGGATTACTAAAGCCTGGGATCGTGCCGATTCATTGGTGATCAATCCGCACAAGTGGATGTTCACTCCAATGGATTTAAGTGTTTACTTTACACGCAAGCCGGATATTTTGAAACGTGCTTTTAGTTTATCTGCAGAATATCTTAAAACGGATCAAGACAGTGAAGTAGAAAACTTAATGGATTATGGAATTCAACTTGGCAGAAGATTTCGGTCGCTTAAACTTTGGTTTATTATAAGATATTTTGGAGTTGA
>JBBQSH010000290.1:0-2705 GCA_038214015.1 Ignavibacteriales bacterium
GGAATCATTTTCCTTGTCTGTACAAAACTTCCTGCCTGTAATCTATAGAAATAAACTCCGCTGGGCAGGTCAGCTGCATTCCATTCTTCTTAATAAATGAAAATTGGACTTAAATTAGAAAATTTTGATTGAAGATCAAGATTTGGATAGGAACAACTCCCCACAGGATGTAATCCCTTTTTCATCCTTTTGGTCGATTTAATTCTTTCTCATTTCTTTTTAAAATAAAATTAAAATGAAACCAAATAATGAGTTAAAACTTAAAAGTCAAATTTATCAAAGTACACATTGCTGAGAATAATACTCATTTCGATTATTGAACATAAATGATTTTAAAATTATTAATTTGACTTATATGGTTAAATAAGTTAAATTTTAGTTAAACGTTTAACCGAGTTATTCATGAAATCAACAATTAAAGATGTCGCAAAAAAAGCAGACGTATCTATAGCAACGGTTTCATTTGTAATTAATGATAGCAAGCATGTATCATCGGAAACAAAGAGTCGGGTGCTTAAAGCAATTAAGTCTCTCAAATATCATCCTTCCAAATCAGCAATAAATTTAGTTTCCGGGAAAACGGGAAATATTGGTTTTATCATTACTGATGATCACTTTTTACGCACGGAACCTTTTTATACAAGTATTTTTCTTGGGACAGAATTTGAAGCTAGAACTGCCGGATACTATATCTTACTAACATCTATCAATCCCCAATTTGGTAAAAATGATCCTTTACCGAGATTCATTTTAAATAACAGTATCGATGGTATCATTATAGCGGGGAAGATCCCCACTAATTTGATCGATAGAATATCGCCATATAATCTCCCAACAGTATTTATCGACTATATACCTTCCCAGAATTGTTGTCCATTAGTATTGATTGATAATCTTCAAGGGGGATTAATCGCAACAAATCACTTAATAGATCTTGGTCATACTAATATTGCTTTTATAGGGGCGGATATTGAACATCCAAGTTTATCAGACAGATTAAAGGGTTATAAACAAGCGCTTGAAAATGCAAAAATTCCGATCAAAAATAATCTTATTGTAACAGATTCTAAATACCCTGATAGAGTTAACGGATATAATTCAATTAAAAGTTTATTGTCAAAAAATAAAAATGTTACAGCTGTATTTGCTTGTAACGATGCTATGGCAATAGGCGTGTTAAATTATTTAAATGACAATGGATATAAAGTACCGAAGGATATTTCATTAATTGGATTTGATGATGTTGAAGCAGATCTTATGTTGAATCCGCCACTAACTACTATTAGAGTTCCAAAAATAGAAATGGGTATTGAGGCACTGAAATTATTGGTGAATACCTTAAAAAATAAAAAATCATTGTTAAAAAAAATACTTGTACCTGTAGAACTGATTGAAAGAGAATCAACCTTAACCATTAGTAAAAAGTAAAAAAGCATGCTTACAGCTATTTTTCATGGAAATAAAAAGATTGAAGTATCTGAATACACTTTACCTAAGTTAAGCGTAAATGAACTCCTAATTAGGGTAGATTGCTGCGGAATTTGTGGCACTGATAAACACATCTTTTCTGGTAGCGCACCTTCAAGCATTCCAATAATACTCGGGCATGAATACAGCGGCACTATTGTTAAGTTCGCAAATCCTTCTGCTGAATTCAAGATTGGGAATAAGGTTGCCGTTAATCCTAATATCCACTGTGGTTATTGTATCTATTGCAGAAAAGGAATGGTTAATTTTTGTGAAAATTTGAAAGCACTCGGGGTAACATTAAATGGCGGGTTTGCAGAATACTCTATAGTTCCCTCGTCACAGGCCTACATACTTCCAGACGATTTCGATTTATCGATCGCCTCATTTGCTGAACCACTATCTTGTTGCTTAAGAGGCATTGAGCATGCAGAAATTAAACCGGGAAATACAGTAGTTATTTTAGGTGGAGGTACAATTGGTTTATTGATGATTCAGCTTGTTAAAAATTGTGGAGCATCTCGGATAATATTAATAGAGCCGGATCATTCTAAACAAATATTAGGTCTGCAGTTCGGGGCAGATTTTGCTTTAGACTCTAAAGAAGAAAACTTATTTGATTATATCCAAGATTTGGTAAATGGACATGTTGATGTTGTCATCGAATGTGTTGGCGATAAAAGTAGTATTGATGATGCCATTAAAATAGTTGGTAAAGGTGGAAAAGTTGTAATATTTGGACTTACTCCAAAAGATCAATCCATTACTATAAATCTTCAATATTTATTTCATAAAGAGTTAAAGATTTTCAATTCATTTCTAAATCCATTTACATTTCAATCTGCAGTCAATCTACTAGTCACCCAAAAGGTTGAAGTATTAAAATTAATTACCCAACAAATTCATCTTAAAGAAATTCCAGATTATTTTTCTAATCATATCGTTTCAAGTAACATAAAAGTTCAATTAATTAACAATCATAAGGAGAAGCTATGAATAAAATCAACAACAGTTCCCGATGGTGCATGGGTCTATGTTTCATTATGCTGATACTTTGTCAAATTCCACTATTGTCACAAAGTGGAATTAATGAATTTGGCAGTTTCGAACAAGGCTTACCATCATACTGGACAAAAGGATCAGAGCCAGGTGGAGCAACATTGAGTTGGGCAACAGACGAGTCGCGTTCGATGGGCAAGTCACTAAAGATAACAAAGAGCACAACATCAGAAGCAGCG
>JBBQSH010000291.1:0-2701 GCA_038214015.1 Ignavibacteriales bacterium
AAATCCACATCAAGTTTCTTTTTTAATGTTTCCTTTACATCAATTTCTGTTAAGATGCCGAAGCCCTCACTCTTTAAAGCTTCAGTTACTTTTTCAATTGCTTCTTCGAATCCCAAATCTATTTTTTTTGAAAAATAGTAAAACCTGGTTATTCTCTTATCAATTTAATCGCGTTTAAAAATTATGTTAAATCTGTTTTCATTCTTTCAAATTCTTCTTTAGAAATTTCTCCTTTCGCATATCGCTTTTTTAACAAATCTAAAGAAGATTCACCTGTGCTAATATTTCGAGTATTTTGTTTCTGATTAGTGAATCTAATTATTAAAAATACAATTAAGACGATTATTGCAATCCAGAATATCCAGCCATACCACATCCCACCCATAAAACCATCATGAAACATAATTTCTCCTTATAATAAGTTTTAAATTTTAAAAAATAATTATTTATAAAATGTAACTGTTATTAATAGGTACACCATAAAATCCAAGAAGAATTAATTCTTCTTGTTCTTATCATAAAAGTGATTCATCATATCTTTATAATTATTCATCATTGGAGTCATGTTCCCCACCATATTATTCAGCTGTTCGTGCATTTTATTGTCTTCCATCATTTCTTGATTATTCATCATCTGGTTCATTTGTTCTAACATAGAATTCATATACTTGCCAATATCATTCATATTATTCATATAAGACATTCTTTCTTTTGAATACTGCATTTGTCCCTTCTCTTGATTCATTTGCTGCATCATCGAATTCATTTGGGAATTCAAATCCTTCATATGCGTCATCATTTGTGGCATATCCATCATATCTCCATTCATCATTCCCTGCATATTATTAATTTCTTCATGGTTATTCTGAGTGTTCTGGTTGGTTGCTTCGTATTTATCTTTTGCATCCTGTTTGTTTTTTTCACCCTCGTTTTGACAGCCAATTAATATTACAACTGCTATAAATGTTATAACTGCTGCGATGAAATAATTGTTTTTCATTATTCTCCTTTAGGTTTATTTAAATATTTATTTGTTTTGTTTCGATTTACCGGAAACTCTTACCGAATATTTAATTAAATAGATTGTTCAATACTATAAAATGATATGAAGAAGTTTTGGATTGTTCAATCAACCAAAGGGATGAAAAAGGGACTACATCTTTTAGGTGAGTATACTTTGATTCAATAATCAAATTTTTGAGGTGAACGCACAGTGATCCCAAAGCAATTTTTATTGAAAAATTTCCTTTCAAATTAGTAGCAGCGCCGTAGTTTGTATTCATTACCAGAACGTTTACACCCGGAAGTGACCGGTTGTTGGCTCAATCTGTTATGGTTCCGCTGATTTTGGAATTATTTTGGCTTTGAGCAAGGATTAAATTACTAGCAAAAAAAGTAAATAATATTTTTAGCATAACCTGATCCATTTTCAATCCTTGCTCATCAGAGAATCTATAATAATATCCTATTGTGAATCAATGTTGGTGGTGATGTTTGTGCTCATTTCCATCATCTTTTTTCACATATTTTCCCGGGTCCTGTTCAAACTGAATTTTGCAAAGCGTAGTGCAGAAATAATAAGTCTTTCCTTTGTAATCCGTTTTTTCTGCTTTGGAAATATCTTTTATTTCCATTCCACATACAGGATCGTGTGTCATTTTTGATCTCCTTTCTTGTTTGATTTATTACTTAAACCCAAAATGTGAGCCGAAGAAAAGTTTGACTTTTTAAAGAAAATCGCTTTTATTTTATTTTTATTTTTTAAAGAATTTAAGTTTTTTTAAATAATCTAAAAGTAAGATATACTAAACCAGATTTAATCACTCAAATTTTCAAGTTCACTTACAATCATTTAATAGGATTGAATCCCATCAAAAGTGCGTATGTAGAATATAAATCTGGTGATAAACCCGTAAGAGTTCCGGAATAACCAGGATCAACTTTTTGTGCGGCATCCATTGATAAAGTTCTAATTGTATTAATGCAAAATTGTTCTAAATTATTTTTTATATAACCTTAACTAACTGTTAACAATTCTAATGCAATTTTAGCAGCTCCATTTAGTGCGGCAGTATTATGTTTTAATACAAATACAGGAGTTGATTCGACGACTTCTTTTAATCCGCCTTTATTATTAAAACTATCTATAAATACTTTTGATTTAAGTTTAGATAAAATTTTATGCGGTATTCCTCCGCCCAGATATACCCCGCCGGTTGCAAGTAAAGTAATTACCAAATTACCCGAATGGACTCCAAGAACAGATATAAAAATATCTAGAGCTTTTTCACAAACCTTGTCTCTTCCACTTATTGCCAGCTCAGAAATTACAGCAGCTTTGTCTTCCGTTCTCATTCTTTCGATAGTTTCACCTTCAGGTTTTAGATAGGGAATTTCATAAGCTGCTGCCGCCAGATCATTTATGATTTTTACTTTTGGAATATTTGTTTGCTCGCTTATAATTTTTTCATCAATAATCCAGGGAAGGTTAGTTGATTTAGCTTACCCGTTTTTTACGGGACCCGGAATTCCAAATGCTGCACTCTGCGGTTTTGATTGTTGATTATTTAGAAAATCTTTTACAATGACTTCAAGATTTTTAAAATCTTTGCTTGCGTATCTTTTACTTTTTAATTCTGCTAAGTGCGAACCGCTGCCTTCAAACAAAGCAAGTAATGTTTTTGTTCCACCTACATCGCCG
>JBBQSH010000292.1:0-2635 GCA_038214015.1 Ignavibacteriales bacterium
CTAGGGTGTGTTGACAATTGGTCGTTAAGGCATTGAAAGATAAGAGCAAACTCGTAAAATTCAGGTTCTTACACAAGAACAAAACGAGTTTGCAATGGCTAGACACAAGCTCAGTGATGAGCACTGGTCAAAGCTACGGGCAATAATGCGTGAACAAGGGATTTATGACAAGCCCAATTTACGAAAAACAGTAGAAGGAATACTGTATCGTATGCGTGTTGGATGCCCATGGCGCGACCTGCCGGGAACGTTTGGACGCTGGAATAGCGTCTTTCAAAAATTTAATCGCTGGTCATCAAAAGGCAAGCTCATGCTTGTTTTCAAGGCACTCGTACAGGAGCCTGATCTGGAATGGGAATTTATTGATGGCAGCATAGTTAAGGCTCATCAACACAGTGCTGGTGCGGCTTCTGAAGAAAATCAGGCCATAGGGAAATCCAGAGGCGGCAATACAACAAAGATTCATATGGCAGTCGATGCGCATGGATTACCCATTGATTTTGAGATAACCGGTGGCGAGGTTCATGACTGCAAAGTAGCACCAGAGTTTATTGAAAAATTACCTGCTGCAGATTTTACTGTCGCGGATAAAGGTTATGACAGCGAAGAAGTGCGAGATGCCATTCGCAAGAAATCATCTATACCTGTCATTCCAAGGAAAGCCAATTCTAAAATTGGCAACGCTGATATTGATTGGTGCTTGTATAAATACAGACATTTAGTTGAAAATTTATTCGCTAGAATAAAGCATTTTAGAGGGCTTGCTACAAGGTTTGATAAATTAAAGCGCAATTATGTGTCTGTAGTGGCTATGGTTTGCGCCTTGTTGTGGTTGCCTATGTGAAATGTCAACACACCCTAGTTATAATGAGTAAAATAATGGAAGAAAATCGATGTGCTGTAACGAATGTTTCTCCTCCAATATTATAGTTTTCCACTAACTTTTCTTTCGTTAATAAATTATCAATCAAGTTTTTCAAAGCATTTTTGTTCCATGGTAATTTTAGTTCAAATATAGATAGGCCCTCAATTTCATCCTGGCTAATTTTGAACTGATTCAAAAAGATAGTGTTTGCTATTACTATATTGGAATTTATATTGGTATTGATAACAATGGCTGGATTGGAAATCGTATTAAGTAAAGTACTATTAAAGTCTTTTATCGTTGTTAAGTTGCTTTCCAGTTCATTTAACCTGGTTTCTGTTTGCTTCTGTGTATGGATGTTTAAAAAGGTAATCACAACGCCATCAATGTGATTAGTAATAGTGCGATAGGGAATAATTCGAATAACATACCAATGCCCATTTTTATCAATTCCTTCTGTGGTGATGGGTTCTAAAGTTTGTAATACATTTCTGGCATCTTCGACTAATTTTTCATAATGTAAATTGGATACAATGTGGCTTATTGGGCGACCTACGTCACTTTTGATTAAGTTAATTATCTCTGTGGCTTTTGGTGTGAAACGTTTAACACATAGATTTTTATCCAGAAAAATAGTTGCGATTTCTGTATTGTCCAATAAGTTTTTAATATCATCATTAGCACTGGACAATTGTTCTATACGATTTTCTAATTCTGCATTGACGGTGGATAACTCTTCATTTAATGACTGTAACTCTTCCTTGGATGTTTCAATTTCTTCATTGATGCTTTGTAATTCTTCATTGGTCGATTGCAATTCTTCATTACTGGATTTAAGTTCTTCGTTGGACGTTTCCAGTTCTTCTATCGTTGTTTGCAGGTTTTCTTTGGTATATTTTAATTCCTCTTCTAAACGAGAAGTATTATTATCGTCAGTCTCTTTTTCCCCTTGTTTTTCTTGTAATTCAACGAGGGGAACATCTTCAAAGAGTATCAGTAATAATTGCCCTTTATAAAAATCCACTTTGGAGATTGGTTTGAGCCTTGCCTGAACGTATGCAGTTCCATTTGCCTCGTTAATCTGTAATTTATTTAATAAAAGTTCTTTTTGGTGTTTGAATGCTTCATTTATTTTATTACGAAACTTGGATTTTAATTCTGGTCTAATCATATCTAAAAAGGCAAGTCGGGCTTCACCGGATGCAAACTCTAAAAATCGGCTTGTGCGTCCGTAAACATATATAATCATTCCTTTTTCATCAATAACAACGCAAGTTGGTGTGTAATATTTTAGTAATATATTTTTAATTAAATTAGAAAGTTTTGTTTCTATAGTTTGCATGGTATTTTCCATTATTTTTACATCAAAAGTTTCAGGTAAATCACTCATAAAGTATATTTCTCTAGAAGTTATAAATGATGATGATCCTTCTTTCCTGGAAAATATTTTCCATTTTTTATCAAGAACATGGAAAAAATCCGCAGAACTTCCAATGGTTTCAGAGGTTCCCAGGAATAATAATCCCTTGGGTTTCAAGCTGTAATGAAAGAGAGGTAAGAGTTTCTTTTGTAATTGAGAGGATAGATAAATTAATAAGTTTCGGCAGCTCAACAAATCAAGTCGTGTAAAAGGGGGGTCTTTAACAATATTTTGTACCGCGAAAATAATCATTTTTCGAATATCAAGATTAATTTTATATAAATCATTATCTTTTGTAAAATATTTATTTAATCTCTGCTGAGACATGTCATCCTGGATGTTCGCTGCAA
>JBBQSH010000293.1:0-2564 GCA_038214015.1 Ignavibacteriales bacterium
AAACAAGGAACATAGAGAGTTGAAAGGTTCAATCAAAATCAACGAGAAAAAAGCTGGAATCAAATCTTCAGTAAAAATAATTGATGGATTTAAACCAGTTGTTGAAGGAGAATTAATTTTCTGTCATCAGGATAATATGAACACAGATGGAATTTATCCCGGTAAGTACACATATAATGATGATATGACTCCACAGCAGCAAGCAGAAGTTGTAATGGAAAATTATGATCCTGAATTTGTAAAGATTACAAAAGCCGGAGATATTCTTGTTGGCGGATTTAATTTCGGTACAGGTTCATCACGTGAACAAGCAGCAACTGCATTAAAGTATAAAGGAATTCAGCTTGTTGTAGCCGGAACATTTAATGAAACTTATAAACGAAACGCACTAAACAATGGTTATCTGCTGATTGAATGTCCACAACTGGTAAATGATTTAAAATCTAAATTCGGAAAAGAAAAGCTTACAGTAAAATCAGGAATGAATGTTAAGGTAGATTTTGAAAATTCAGTTTTAACATTTGATAATAAAACCTATTCAATTGATCCAGTTGGTGAAGCCGCGCAAGAGCTTATTGTTACGGGTGGGCTGGAAGATTGGGTGAAAAAGAATCTTTAAGACATTAGCACACAGATAACGCAGATTTAACAGATCAGTCTCATCTGTGCCATCAGCGTGCAATTACTATTTATGATAAAGTTAAACAAAGAATTAATAATTTAGATTTCAATCAATTCAACAATTATAAAATATAAGAATATTTAATAATTAGAATCTCGTTATATATGTTAATAGAACTTCAGCCAAACTCAGAAATAATCCTTTACCAAACCGAAGACGGCAAAACTAAAATTGAAGTCCGGTTGGAAAATGATACTGTTTGGCTCACACTAAATCAAATATCCGAGTTATTTCAAAAAACTAAATCTACTATTAGCGAACATATAAAAAACATTTATAATGAAGGAGAACTGCCCCAGGAATCAACTGTTCGGAATTTCCGAACAGTTCAAATTGAAAAGGAACGTTCTGTTACTAGAGACATTGCATATTATAATTTAGATGTTATTATTTCGGTTGGTTATCGTGTAAAATCATTGCAAGGCACAAAGTTCCGCATTTGGGCTACTCAGAGACTTAAAGAATATCTTATAAAAGGTTTTACTTTAGATGATGAACGCTTAAAAGCTGGTGGTTATCTAAATAAATATTTCGAAGAACTTTTAGAACGCATTCGGGATATACGAACATCAGAAAAAAACTTTTATTATAAAGTTCGTGAGATTTATACATTATCCGCAGATTATGATTCAAATACTGATATTACTCAAAAATTTTTTGCAACAGTTCAAAATAAGTTTCATTGGGCAGTCCATCATCATACTGCAGCCGAACTTATTGCGCACAGAGTTAGCGCTGATAAAACAAATATGGGTTTAACTTCCTGGCAAGGTGCTAAAATTCGTAAACAAGATGTAACTATAGCCAAGAATTATCTTTCTTTGGATGAAATTAAACAACTAAACTTACTCGTCGAACAGTTTCTTGCTTTTGCTGAATCACAAGTTCACCAAAAAAAAGTAATGTATATGAAAGACTGGATAAAAAAACTTAATGATATTCTTATTATTAACGAAAGAGAAATACTTAATAGCCCTGGCAAAATAACTAAAGACGAAGCTGATGAAATTGCATTTAAGGAATTTGAAATATACAAAAAGTTAGAAGTTGTGGAAGAAATTAAAAAGCTTGAAGAGTTAGAAAAAGAAATAAAAAAGCTATCGACACCAGCTAAGAAAAAGAAAAAATAATTAAATAAATTTAGCAATCAAACAATAGAGTAATATGAACAAATCAATCTCAAGAACAATATCAGTCCGCCGCGGCGGATTGCAGTTAATAACATTAAAGGAGTTTTCTGATGAATAAATCTATTTCAAGAACAATTTCAGAGTTCGCAGTTAATCTGCAGTACAAAGACTTACCACAAAATGTAATTCACGAAGTGAAAAGATATCTATATGATTCTTTTGGTTGTGCCTTCGGTGGCTATCACACAAAAGATGTAAGAATAATCCGTAACATTTATAAAGACATGGGCGGAACGGAAGAATCAACAGTAATCGGATTTGGAGATAAAATCCCTGCTGTTAATGCTACACTTGTAAACTCGCTTATGATTCGTGCATTAGATTTTAATGACATTTACTGGAAAGAAGATCCTTCGCATCCATCCGATATTATTCCTGCCGCGTTGTCAACTGCGGAAATGGTTGGCGCATCAATGGAGGATGTGATAACTGCAATTGTGCTTGCTTATGAATTTGAACAAAGACTTTGTGAGTTTGCTGTTCCCGGAATTCGTGAACGTAAATGGCATCACGCAACATTAACTCAGTTTGTTTCTCCAATTGTTGCAGGCAAAATTCTTGGATTAACTGTTGATCAAATGGTTAACGCAATCGGAATAAGTGGAAGTCATAGTCATACCATTGGCTGTCCAACAGCAGGCAAACTTACGATGATGAAAAACACTGTTGATCCAATGGCAACGCAAGCCGGA
>JBBQSH010000294.1:0-2560 GCA_038214015.1 Ignavibacteriales bacterium
TCTTCATCGAAAATAAAACCAAGATTTTGATACCATTCTAAAGATTTAACATTCTGTTTCATTACACCAAGCCAGACTTTACTAAACTGTTTTTCTTTTGCAATTCTATAAGCCTCATTAAGCAGTTTTTTACCAATCCCAAATCCTTGAAACTCAGGTAAAACATATAATGATGAAACAAAAAATTTTTTATTGATGAGATCTTCAAACAATTTTAGCCACCCTGCAGGAACCAAATTTACTTCTGCAATAGTTCCTTTAGAAAATGGATCGTTTAGAATTTCTATTAGCCTGTCTTCGCTATAATGTTTTTCAAAATGGGTAAGAATATCCTCTTCAGGAATGAAAGTGTAAGTGTTCTGCCACGTTGTAAGTAAAATATTTTTTACAATTGGAAAATCTTCTTTTGTCCAGTTACGTAAAGTTACTTCAGCTTGAGATTTCATCTTGTATGTGCTTAGCTAACTTAAATATTTTTTCTTCATCAAATTGCTGTGATAAAATTTGTAAACCAATTGGAAGATTTTCTGAATTTTTACCAATTGGAATGTTCATTCCGGGAATGCCAGCAAGGTTTGCAGATGTTGTATAGATATCGCTCAAATACATTTGCAATGGATCATCAGATTTTTCACCGATCTTAAATGCAACTGTTGGAGTAGTTGGAGTTATTAGCAAATCAACTTGTTTGAATGCATTATCAAAATCCTCTTTAATTAATCTTCTAACTTTTTGTGCTTTGCGATAGTAAGCATCATAATATCCGGAAGATAATACATAAGTGCCGAGCATGATCCTGCGTTTTACTTCTTTCCCAAATCCTTGTGTGCGTGAATTGAGATACATCTCTTTTAAGTTTGAATAATCACTTGTTCTAAAGCCGTAGCGAGCGCCATCAAATCTTGCAAGGTTGGATGAAGCCTCTGCTGTGGTTAAAATGTAGTAAGCTGCAATTGTGTATTCTGTTTTAGGAAGTGAAACTTCTAGAATTTCATAACCTTCAAGTTTCAGTTCATCAACAACATTTAAAATTGCTGTTTTAATTTCTTCATCTAAACCATCTGCAAAATATTCTTTTGGAATACCTATTTTAAGTTTTGTGTCTTTAGTTAAAGATGCAGAAAAATTAGGGATTATTTTTTCAACAGAAGTTGAATCATTTAAATCTTTTCTTGAAATAACTTCCATTACCAAAGCCGCATCCTCAACATTTTTTGCAAATGGACCAATGGTATCGAATGATGAAGCAAAAGCGGTTAAACCAAAACGGGAAACTCTTCCGTAAGTTGGTTTTAATCCAAATACTCCGCAAAAAGCTGCGGGCTGTCTTATCGATCCGCCTGTATCTGTTCCGAGAGAAACATCGCAAAGATTTGCTGCAACTGCAACGGCTGATCCGCCGCTTGATCCGCCGGGAACTCTTGTTTTATCTAAAGGATTTAAAACATTTCCATAAGCAGAGTTTTCATTTGATGATCCCATTGCAAATTCATCGCAGTTTGTTTTACCGATGATGACTGCATCTTCATCAATAAGTTTTTGAACTGCTGTTGCTGTGTAAAGCGATGTAAAATTCTTTAATATGTTGGAAGAGCAGGTGAGTGGATGATTTTTATAAGCAAGAACATCTTTTATTGCTATAACCATTCCAGCTAGTTTACCAGCGTAATTATTTCTTAATTTCAGTTCAATTGTTTTTGCGGCTTCAATAGCTTCATCATTAAAAACAAAGTTAAAAGCGTTAAGATCTTTTTGATCCTCGATGTTTTTTAGAAAGTGTTTTACGTTTTCAACAAGGTTAAGCCTGCCTGATTTTATAAGTTCTAATTTTTCTTTGTGGTTTTTGTAAAAAGACATTCTAAAAAGAAATTATTTTTTTATTCAATTTAAAAAATAGATTCCCGCGTTCGCGGGAATGACATAAAATAAACAGATTCCTCACTCCGTTCGGAATGACCGAATAGAATTTAAGACTTATCAGATTTTTTTACATCGTCATCAGTTTTTTTGATTTCTTCTTCAACATCTTTTAAGGATTTTTTAAATTCCTTCATGCCTTTACCCAAACCTTGAGCAAGCTCAGGAATTTTCTTAGCACCAAATAACAATAAAATAACAAGTACAATCAGTATTATTTCGCCTGCGCCTAAATTGCCAAACATAACATCACCTTTAGTTTAATATATAATTAGCTATCGATTTAAAAATCTGCTGCCCATCAGTTCTGCCAAGAGTTGGATCGCAAGCTCTTTCAGGATGTGGCATCATTCCCATTACATTACCGCTTTTGTTTACGATTCCTGCAATGTTCAATTGAGAACCATTTGGATTATTTTCATCATTAACATTTCCATCTTCATCAGAGTATCTAAAAAGAATTTGCCTGTTAGTTTCAAGTTCATTCAACAAATCTGCATCGGCAAAATAATTTCCTTCACCGTGTGCGATAGGAATTTTTAATGCTTTGGTAGCTTCACTAATCTCAGCAGAAAATATTGTTTCTCTATTTTCAGTTTTAAGATAAACATCTTTACAAGCAAACTTAAGGGAATTATTGCGT
>JBBQSH010000295.1:0-2537 GCA_038214015.1 Ignavibacteriales bacterium
GATTGATGATGAGAGAGCATTAAATGCAAAACAACGTGCCGAAGAAAGATTACTTGAAAAGAAAAGTGATTTAAATATTACCAGAGCACAAGCAGCCTTAGCAAGGGCTATAAATAGAATTAGTGTAAAAGAAAAATATAATTAATAAAAGCTAAGATTTTATTTGTTTTGAAAAAGCGAGTGTTGAACTCGCTTTTTTATTTTAAATAGTTGTGGTCTAATTTATATTCATTTATGTACTCGTTTCAACGCTTTACTTTTTACTTAACGGAGTTGAGGCGCTCGTATGTTTAAGAAGTCAAATAAATTTTATTCTTCAATTTCTTCCCAATCCAACACTTCTGTTAAACAATCAACTAATCTTGCTAATTCCCACAATGGCACATAGAAATCTGTTTTTACTTTTTTTATTAATTGGTTTGAGATAACTGTGATTGTAACCCAAGGAAAATCTGATGCATTCGTACTATATATTTCATTCTTATTAAAGAAATCTATTGCAAAGATTAAAGATGTTATGCCTTCAAATTCATTTTTACTTAAAGTTGATTTCCATTTACCTAACTTATCAACGTAATAACGTCCATCGTAAATAACTTCTCCATTCTTGCATAATGTGATTGTATATGAAGGACAATTACCAAGACAGACACTTTTGTCAACAATGATTGTATCTATCTGTATGTTCTTTTTTTGCTTTAGTACAAAAGAGAATGCTATTGCAATTTTAGCTTCGATTGATTTACCATTTTTATAAGCAGGAATAAACTTTGTTCCTTTTATTGTTTCAGTGACTGCATTATTAAATATTTCAGCATCACTTAATTTAACTTCTATTTTTACAGGATTTCCGAGTGTATCTATGTTTGCGATTAATATTACTTTGCCTTCAAAACCAGCCAATCTTGCAATTTCTGGATATTTTACTGAAGTAGATAATTTTTCTAATCCTTCAATTGGAGATGGCACAGTACTTAATTCTTTTGGTTCAAGAACTATTATTGTATCCACAATTATTAATGGGGAACTATATTGACTTATCCAGAATTTATCTAAATAATCATCATAAATAATTTCAATATTATCGTGATGTTTAAATAGCTTATTCCATTGAACTGGATCTGATTGAGATAATGAAGTGTTGTATAGAAATATTGCAATGTATTGGTTCAGCGGAAACAGGAATTTCGTGTTAGTTAAGTAAGGTAGAAATTCAGTTAACAATTCTGACCTCAATTCTGTTATCTCTAGCTGCTCTAATTTTCTTTTCTCTCAATTTCAATTTATCATCAACTTTATTCAAAAGAAAATCTTCAGGTGTTAAGTAATATAAAGAACTATGAAGTCTTTTAGTATTATAGTAATCAACAAAGCGGGCAATCTGGTTTCTTGCATCATCAAGATTTATGAATGATTGTTTTTGTAAGCATTCCTGATGCAATGTTCTGTGATACCGTTCGATCTTTCCATTGCTCTGCGGATAAGCAATAGAAGTCCTGACGTGTTGCAACCCGACTTGTTTTAAGTACTCAGCAAAGTCTTTAGAGATAAACTGACTGCCGTTATCAGAAATGATTCTTGGTTTGCAGCCGGGATATTTTTCTAAAGCTCTCTGAAGAGTTATCTGTACATCAAAGATCTGCATACTAAGTCTCAGTTCGTGATGAACCATATATCTGCAGTAGCCATCAATAACAGAAATAAAGAATAAAAAAGTGCCGTGATAATTAACATACTTGATATCAGTGTGCCAATGCTGGTGAGGTGCAGTCGGCTGATCGAAGCTTTGTCCCTTAGCGGATTGTTTAACTTTGTTCCATCGGTTTAACGGACCAGCAGCTTTTAAGACCCTATAAGTAGTGGCTGGACTTACTGCAACGACATCTTCATCAATCATCATATAAGTTAATCTTCTGTAACCTTCTGAGGGATGATCTTTTGCATAAGTGATAATTGCCTGTCTCTCCCAATCAAGACACCAGTGCTTTCTGGGAATCTTTCCGTTATGTTGATTTAACTTACCCTGTCTTTCAATCCAGGAATAATACTTACTGCTGTTGATGCCAAGTTCAGCGATAAACCATTTTACAGGTAAAGATGTTTTAGGTCTGTAAAGATCAATAAACCCAACTACCTGTTCTCTTACATCAAGTTCAACCCACTGCTTGTTCATATCTCCCCATCGATACTTTTTTTTATTTCTATGTTTTCCTTTAGCAGCATTGCAATTGCTTCATCGCGGTCTTTTAGCTTTGACTCTAACTTTTCTATCTTCTTTTGCTCTAAGGATGTCTGCTTCTGATTACCGGGTTTAGATTGGAATATATCTTTGGCTCCCTCAAAAAGTCTTTTCTTCCAATTGTAAATGTCATTAACGTGTACCTGGTACTTTTCAGCAAGCTGGCTGATCGGAATGTCGTTTTCAAGTAGTTCTCTTAGAATAAGAACTTTCTGTTCAGGTGAATAGTGCTTTCTTTCTCTCATTGAAATTTCCTCTCTGTTTTACATTAAACAAATTTAGGAAATTCCTTTTCCTT
>JBBQSH010000296.1:0-2537 GCA_038214015.1 Ignavibacteriales bacterium
GAAAAATTTGATGAAGTAGTTAGACCAGAAAAAATGGTTGGACCAAATAAATAATAATTATTCTGGTACTAATTAAAAACGGCAATCAATCGGTTGCCGTTTTGTTTTTTAAAGTACTTAAAATTACTTAGAAACGATTTCAATCAGAGCACTTGCTACCGTTTTGTCATTATCATCCAATAAAAACACTCTATAAAATCCGGGTTCCTCAAATTTCAAATCGCTGTCATCATTTTTAGCAAAGAAAACATAGCTCATATCAGATTCAATTGTGTAATCAAATTTTTTGTAGAATTCAAATTTTTTGCTTCGTTCATTCAATCTATCAAACTGAATGTGAACATCTTCAAGACCTAATTCGTAATCTGATTTTACCATTACTGTTAAGTATCCGGTAGTAAATCTATCACTTACACCAACCTCACCTTTTTTGGAATCATATTTTTCACAGAAGTAAAGAACCGGCTCATTCTGGGCAAACACTGTTGATATTAATCCTGGTAAAAAAAATACTGAAAGAACGAAAACGAACAAGAAAATTTTTTTCATTGAAATGCCTTTTTTAGTTGATGGATAACTTACCTTAAATGAGGAGTATTAAATAAAATTTAAGAAATTATTTTAGGGTATAAATTATAGCATTATTGCTACAAGAAATCATTATTTTGGGCTTCAAAAATTTGGAATAAGTATTGGATACCTGGAATGGAATAATTTCTCTGCTTATTGCTTGCATTGAGTTTCTTTTGCTTTTCAATCTGCTTGTTTTTATTGAGAAGAATAAAGTCAATATCATTGCAATGCTAATGATCGCTTTACTGGCTGCGTATCAATCTATGGAATTTTTAATGTGCCAGGTTGGGTTGCAGGATTCATTTTATCCATTTCTTGCATTTGTAATTATCGGTTTTCTGCCGCCCTTAAATTTAATTTTGGCTCTTACTCTTACTCGTAATATAAATCTTACTTTCAAATGGGTTTTGATTTTTATTCCGGCAGTGGCTTTCTCGATTTACTATTTATTTGTAATCCCAGAATTTGTAGTAACAAGCTGCACAATACTTTATGCAAGTTACCATTATCCGTTGGGAGATTTATTTGGCGCTTTTTATTATCTGCCAGTATTAATATCTATTATTTTGTTTACAAGATTTATCTCAAGGACAGATGATAGAAAGAAAAAAATCATTGCAAAAGTTTTATTGTTTGGCAGCATTTTTATAAGCTTACCTGTGTTATTGGGATTTACATTAATGTTCTTTAAAGATTATTCAATCATATCTGCGATGGAAAGTATAATGTGCAAGTTTGCATTTATATATGCAGTGTGTTTAAGTTTTATTTGTCTTTATAATTCCCCTTTTAACGATGAACGAAATTATTTTAAATATCTATTTAATAATAAATAACGGATTAGTTAAGGAATTCAGAGTCGTATCCTACCAAATGGAAGGTGGCGATGATAGAAAAATTGAATTCTTAAAATCTCATGCCAAAGAAGATTATCCAAAAGCTATAACTTTTGATGCACCTTCTGATGAGAAAGAGCAATTTATGAGCTATGCGAAATTTCACAAGCTTGAAAAACGCGGAATGCATTTTCAACTTTTTGAAGATATCTTTCAAAAGTTTGGTGTCCCTGAAAATCCACTAATTTGTGTTACCCCTATTGTTGATGGAGAAGTTTACTCTCAATAATTATAAAAATGATAAGGTTTAAGTATGAAAAGTTTTATAATAAAATCGATAATAATTTTAATTACAATAACATTTACAGGAAGTACCTTGTACATTTCAGACAAATCAAAATCTCAGCCAAAAATTAAAACTGAGTTTCAGTTAAGACAAAATGAACTTGATAAATATTACTCTGATAAAAAACTCGGTTCATTTGTTCAAGACGGCAAAACATATTTTAGATTGTTTACACCAAACGCGAAAAAAGTTTCTCTTGTGATCTTTGAAAAAGTTGACGAGCTGAAGGGAAAAGAATATGAAATGATTCGTGATGAAAATGCGGTTTGGGAAACATCGCTTGATGGTGAACTTTACGGAAAATACTACGGATTTAACGTTAAGCATAAAGAGAAAGAAGCAGTGCTTTGTCTTGATCCTTATGCAAAAGCAGTTGCAAGCTATAACACTTATTTCACTCCGCGCAAAGGTATTGTTGTTAAGGGAGATAATTATAATTGGGAATCTGATACCTGGATACAAAGAGATTGGCGAGATCTGATTGTTTATGAAATGCACGTTCGTGATATGACTGAACATCAATCTTCGGGTGTTAAAGAAAGGGGTACTTATAAGGGTCTGATTGAAAAAGGAAAAACAGGTGGAATTGATTATATAAAAAATCTTGGTGTTAATACTATCGAACTTTTACCTGCACAAGAATTTGCAAATATAGAAATTCCTTATAAGGATTCTGTGCTTGGAAAGTTTAATACATGGAATCCTTATGAACGAAATCATTGGGGATATATGACAGCCGCATTCTTTGCCCCTGAATCATACTTTTCAGAAAATGTTCGTGA
>JBBQSH010000297.1:0-2508 GCA_038214015.1 Ignavibacteriales bacterium
GAATTGATTTGCTGAATGAATAGACAGCTCCATCCATAAAAGTAAAAACAAATCTTAAAGTGTCTTTAAAATATTCCTGAACTTCGTAATCACATATTGGGCATAAATCAACATCATAAAAATAAACACTTATTGAATCGTGAGGTGGAATTATTATCCCAAGAGTATCATCCCATTGTGGACTGGGTAAAGTTTGAAAAAGATAAAACTGATATTCAAATCCTGGTTTACTAAAAAATCCTCTGTAACCATAAAAGGCACCAACAGAATTAATTGAATCAATTCTTACTGAATGATCAGATGTATTAACAATTTTTACAGTCCCAGTATCTCCAATTGCTGGAATGTAAATACTATCTTCAGAAAAAATCACTTCTTCCGGGTACGGATATAAACTTCCGTAACGTATTCCATCAATCTTTACACCCGTTGAATATATCCACAAACCGTCATTAAGTCTTCCACATTTTTTTGATAGATAATTATACTCTGGGATTACGTTATAGTTCGTATCTCCTGTTGAGAAATTGTAGCTGAAATTCCTGAGAACATAAACAGTATCTGCAGGAAGAAATGTGTCTTTAATTAATATGCTGTCTATTCTCTGACCACTTAAGTTGTTTACATCAGTTCCAATAAAAAACTTTTTGCCAATTTGCCAATTAAAGTTGAAGAGTAAAGAATCCTGGTTAGTTACATCTAAAACATAATACGCAGAGTCACCTTCGATTCTTTCATAAGTTATTTGATCTGCAGATGGCGTTATCCAGGGTGTATAGGCTTTGCGTTCAAAATATTCTTTACCGTTTATCTCAATACTTTTTGTTGTAAGTACAATCCACTCAGTATTGCTTTCATAAGAATATTGCACGGCATTACCAACTTTTAAAAGTTGTGTTTGCGAATATTGTGGAGAGATTAAAACCAAAATAAATAGAAAAACAGACATTAAAGTTTTCATAAGAATACCTTAAATATTGATTTCTAATGAAAAGAACGAGACTTATAATATCAATTAAACCCTATTTATTAAACCACAAACACCTTTGCAATATCAACAAGTAAGGATGGATTATTCATTAACGCAGTTGTAAAAACTTTACCAAGTGTTCTTTTTTCGATAGGAATTTTTAGAATTGAATGTGCAATGCTGTTAAACTTATCATCAGAAAAATTATAGATGCCTTCTTTGATTCTGTTAAAAGTTTCGTGGCGTTTTCCAAGTCGGTCTTGCCAGGCTTTATCGTAAGTTAAAATGTAATCGAGTTTATTTTGTTTAACTGCTTCACCTGCAATTGTACCGGCAATCTTTCCGCCAATCATACCGCTTGCAATTCCTCCGCCGCTTAGTGGATTAACCTGTCTTGCAGCATCACCAACAAGCATAATACCGGGACCGGAAATTTTATTAAGTGTAATTGAACACGGAACTCCGCCTGCAATTTTTGTAAGCACAGGAGCGTTGGGATAATGTTTATTCATAAAATCATCAAGAAAAGATTGTGCTGATTTTTTTTTACCAATCAATCCGCTAACACCAAGTCCGATGTTTGCTTTGTTGTGTCCTTTAGGGAAAACCCAAAAGTATCCGTTCGGTGCAACATCTTTTCCAAAGTAAAAGTAAAGTGTATTTTGATCAACAGGAATGTTAGCCGCAGTAATTTGCACAGCACTTTCCATATCACGAAAATCAATGTGCGTTTCAATTCCTGCCCAGCGCCCAACTCTTGATTCAACGCCATCAGCAGCAATTACTACTTTAGCTTTTACTTCTTTCTGCTCACCGTTAAGTTCATATTTTACTCCGCTTACTTTACCATCATCAAACAGCAAACCGTTAACATAAGCACGAGTTAAAATTTCTGCCCCTGCTTCTGCAGCAGTTCTAGCAAGTTCGTAATCAAAAATTCTTCGCTCAAGGACATAACCTGCATCACCAAAATCTATTATTGCTTCACTGCCATCGGGAGCGTTAAATGAAAACTTACTGATCTTTGCAGCAATCCATTTATCATCACTTGGAATAAATTCTTCAACTCCCGCTTTACTAATTGCTTCTCCACAGCGAACCGGATAACCAACATCACGATCTTTTTCAAGCATCAAAACAGAAACGCCTTGTTCAGCAGCAAACCGCGCAGCCATACTTCCTGCTGGACCAGCACCTACTACCACTATGTCATAATTTGTTTTCATATTCTTCTACAATACATTCTTATTTATCAAGTCCACAGTCTTCAGTTGGCAGTCTGCAATTAATTTTAAAAATAAATTTTAAGCATACTTTTCAGGATTGTCAATCATGTGATTTAACATCTTGCCAACTTCTTCGGATCTTTCTTTAAGTTCCACATAAATTTCTTTGTTAATGTAATTACAACTCAATGCAAAATCCAACCACACTTGTGTTTCAGAATTTTCCATATCGGCATCAGTCGTTTTAGAAACAAAATGTGCTGGATATTTTCTCTTACGATAAGCTTCAGCAATAGACGAACAAACACTTCT
>JBBQSH010000298.1:0-2505 GCA_038214015.1 Ignavibacteriales bacterium
AGAAAAAATCAGTTTGGGGTTCATAAGTGTTGTTTTAAAATTATGTTCGTATTTTTAGTTTGGTTCTTGATGTCCAACAATGTCAATTGAGCCTTTTCGTAAAGACTCATGTATTGTTTATTGGTTAGTAAAATTGTGTCAAAGATAAAATTATTTATTTACGTAACAAAATGTCAGTTTTAAGCAAAGAGTTGGTATAATATCACATTTTAAAGCGCTTGAATCGCATTAAAAATTAGTTCAAACACATCATAATCCAATGTTGTTTAGATAAGCGTATTTATATAATTCGACCTCTCTCCCTATATCCCTCTCCCAAGCAGAGGGACTTGGATTACAACTGTTTTTTGATAAATTTTTCATGTAAAAATTATGTAGTCGGTAGTCATTTACCTCCCTCTCTTCGGGAGAGGGCTGGGGAGAGGTCTAAACTAAACGACATTGCACCATAATCTGTGAATAGTGTAACTTTTAAACAGTTTTATGTAAGAATTTTGACTCCCAAAAACACGAACTTTGCAACAGTACAATTTTACTAAAATAAATATTACAATAATGAATACAACCGAATTACAAGGAAATTGGGACAAACAAAAAAGCGAACTGAAACAACGCTTTGCGAACCTAACCGACAACGATCTACTATTTGCCCGCGGCAAAAAGGAAGAAATGATGCATCGGCTGCAAATTAAACTTGGAAAAACGGAAGAACAATTAAAAAAAATTCTGTCAGATATTTGACTAATTAATAATGCATAATTAAAAATGGGATGCTTAATTTAACAAGCAAATCTGTGAATTTTGTAACTTTTAATCGGTTTTATGTAAGTCTTTCGTCAATCAAATAACCTAACTTTGCTTCAATAAAATTACACAACACTTAAAAAATAAAATTATGAACACAACAGAATTAAAAGGGAACTGGGAAGAACAAAAAGGTAAATTGAAACAACGTTTTGCTACCCTAACCGACGACGATTTGTTATTTGCCGAAGGCAAAAAAGAAGAAATGATGGGAAAACTTCAACAAAAATTGGGTAAAACCAAAGAAGAATTACATAAGATTCTTTCGGACTTATAATCATTCTTTAATATATTGAAAACCTGCTTTTCGCTAACGCCAAAGCAGGTTTTACTTTTTTTAGATTAAATGCTTTCCGCCCTGAACCAAAAAGTTTCCGTCCCCGGAATAAAACAATCTGCCTTGAGTATAAACAATTCTGCCTTGAAGTAGAAAGTTTCCGCCGAGGTATTAAAACATTCTTCCTTGAATATAAATCTTTCCAATCAAGATATAAAAGTTTCCAATCAAGATATAAAACTTTTTAGCTTTAGTATATCACGGAAATTAGTTTATATTATTCAAAACAGACCTAACTAATCAGTGAACTGATAATCAACAAACAATTAATATAAACTAATTTATTTCACACACTTAATAATACAACTTTCTCTCCCAATTCAAGCAATTTCCCAGTCGCTTTGTTCCCCTTAAAAATACTCAATTTTAATCAGTAAAAAATGTAACTTTTAAAAAGGAATGTGTAACTTTTTAATTTAAGATTTACGTGACCTTTGCAAAGTTGAAAATCTTCTGATTTCGGCTATTTCATTAAATATACAGTTTTAAATACTCATCATATAAAAATCAAAAAACAATGACAAAACGAATTCATTTAACAGAAAAAAAGATTACCTCAACGCTTAAAGGCAAAAAGCTTTTCAGGTTATTTAGTTTAACAACAATGTTGATGTTGGTTGCCCTCCTTACATGGCAATGCAAGAAAGACGATTTCACAGGCGAATCCTTTGGCGTTTGTCCTGAAGTTATGGTAACAAATCCGGCTAATGGTGCTATTAATGTGGTTACTAACAAGTTAATAAAAGCGACATTTAATAAAAAAATGAACGCCTCTACTATTAATTCCACTACTTTTTTAGTTAGACAAGGAATAAATCTTGTTTCCGGATCAGTATCTTACTCAGAATCTGATTCTACTGCTACTTTTACTCCAAAAAATCTACTTGCTGCCAATACAGTATATACGGCAACCATTACACGTGAAGTGAAAGATCCGCGTGGAAATATTCCGATTGCTGATTCTACCTGGACTTTTAATACAGGTAGTACGCCAATCGTTTCTGTAACAGATCCTCATAACGGAGATGTAGATATTTCTATAAATAAATTGATTACCATTGATTTCAGTACAACAATGGATCCAACAACTATTAATGGGTCAACTTTCTTTGTGAAAAAAGGAAATGTTTCTGTTGTGGGTGGTGTCAGCTACGTGAAACAGGAAGCGTCAGCGATTGTTGTGGGTAAAGTAATAGCCGCAGGTTTACGGGCAACTTTTACTCCAACAGGTGGTTTGGAACCCAATAAAGTGTATAGTGTTACCATTTCAAAAAACGTAAAAGATGTTGCTGGAAATGCAATGGCAAAAGATACAACATTTAGTTTTTCAACGGGTGTACTCCCAAGCGTGGTTGCAAATGATC
>JBBQSH010000299.1:0-2485 GCA_038214015.1 Ignavibacteriales bacterium
GTTAGCATGATAAAGTTGTATATTACGTTATACTTATGGGGGTTCTACAATCCAAATCGCCTGTTCTTAAAAACGATTCACTTATACTTAAAACCCAACCGTGCATACCTAATACTGAACCGTGTATATACAAATATAAGACGTTTACACGTAAATCACAACCTTTTTATCGTAAAAGTAGATCCTGCATTTTGAATTCCCTATCGTGTTATACTAAACCACAACCGCTTGATAGGCAAAACAAACTGCTTATATGTAAAACACTAAACGATTATTGTGTTTCACTTAGCCGATATTGATGTTTGTATTGAATGATTTCGATAAGCATCCACGAAAAGGGGATTTGGATTGGGTGAGGAAAGGATAGCGGTATGGAATATTGGGGAGTTCTGAGTTAATTCACTTACAAGAAACACTAAAGTTTGATGCGAGAATAGAGGTTCGAATATGGACTGCTCATGCATTAGCTTAAAAGCATGTGGCAACTGGTGTTCATTCATATCCGACTATTTATCATTTATTTAGCTTTACTTTCTTGTCATGATCAATCTGCACCAAACTAACAACGAAGCACAAATTTATTTTGTTTTTTTGAGCGAGGGCAATCCTAAAACCGTCCTGAAAGGCGGTAAATCGGGTTGGAAAGGCGGAAGTTCTTTTGCAAGCCTTTGGTTGAAGCGTTAGCTCGTGTGGGCTTGCAAATGTGCTTACGACTGTGCGTTAGTATTTATCTTTGTATATGTCTCGTTGAAGTTTTTCCTATGTTTAATGATGTCTGTCCTTATTTTTTTACACAAGTCCTCATCAAATGTTATTCCCGATTCTCCATGTTTAAAATACTCTCTGCCTGTTTTCTCATCTTTTAATAATATGGCATGAGCAAATTTATTCCGCATTGAATTAATTTCTTCCTTATATTCTTCTGAGAAGTCTTTTATCTTTAAACTTCCAAGTATTTGACCAAGGGTTTTTATTTTATAGTCTGCACTAAATACAAAATCATCCTTTGTCAGAGCAATAAACTTTCCTTTTTCTCGACACTCATTAACAAATTTATTTTTTGAATTATAAAGGTAGTTTAGTTCATCATAAATTTTTGGTGCAAGTTCATCAAAACTAATTTCTTTAGATTTCAATGCCAACTTGATTATGTCCAACATTTGCATATCTAAACTACTTGTTTCATTCATAATCATTCCTCTCATCGCAACTATATGCTGGAATTTCTTAATAGTCAAATCTATGAGCTGAATAACTCTATCGATTACAGCTTCATTGTGGTCTCTAATAATGCTTTTACGAGTGTCTACAAAGGTAATTCTATCTAGCTTAACGGTATCGACTACTTCACCTTGAGCAGAATAAAACATAATTTCAGTAAATATGGAATTCTTTTCACGGACTTCTTTAATAATTAAAGCACCATTACGAGTATTATTCGCGGTATCATTTAAGTGATAGTCAGTTAATATTAAATCGAATGTATTGTCAAGGTTAGTAAAAAAATCATTTTCATTTTTCACAGTGACGATAATAGGATTGAAACCTTGTTCAATTAGGTGATTTTTAATTTCAGTATCATATTGTCCCTCAATAATGACATCCATTTTGTCATCTAACCACAGAATTTTATAATCTAGTTTCATTTTACAATATTATTTTAAATGTAGTTCCGACTCCTTTTATTGATTCAGCAATAATATCACCGTTCATTCTTTTTACAATATCCATAGCCTGATATAAGCCTATTCCAGAGCCATTTGTTGTTGTATAACCTAGTTCAAATATTTTTTTTAAATTTTCTTGTTCAATTCCTTTTTTACCATTGTCATTTACTTCAACTATTAGATTTTCTTTTTCCTTATAAAAGCTGAAAGAAATATTTGTCGCTTTCGTTTCTCTTTTTTCAGAATTGGAAATAAAAATATCTAATAAGGTAGTGATTTCTAGCGGTCTAATTTCTTTTATATACTCTATATCTCCTTTCGTCTTTACTTCAATTTTTAATTGTGAGTCTATTATTTTGTCATCTGCTATGTAAATTTCATTTAAATAACCAACCATGAATTCCACAATATCTCTTTCTATTTCGCTGGCTTCTAAATTGAAATTAGCTTTGGTAACAAAATTTGCAATTGAATTAATCTTTGCTGATTCTAGCAACATAACAGTAAGATGCTTACGAGTTGTTTCATCAATTAAATCAGGATTCAAATGTTTCAAGAGTAATTTAATATTTCTATTTATTCTACTCGACGAATGAAATATTTGATGTTGTAAGCCGATTATTCTCTCTTTATCTGTGCCTATTAAAGCACCTTGCCAAGAGCCTTTTTTCTTCTCGGCTTCCAATTCATTTGTGATACTTTCATTTTCAACTAACTTTTCAAATGCCTCATCTTCGGCTTCATCTTTAATCTTTTCAAGATTCGAAATTTTCTTTTCAGCTTTTTCAATTCCTTTCAGAACCTCTAGTTTGTCATAA
>JBBQSH010000300.1:0-2463 GCA_038214015.1 Ignavibacteriales bacterium
AATATGAACCGGTTAAAAAGAAAAAAACTAATTACAATGAAGTCGATGATGATGCTTCAGATAAATTCCCGGATGTACAAAAAGGTGTAGTTGTTTTCCATAATACTTTTGGAAAAGGTACGGTCTTATCAATTACCGGAAAAGGTATTGATAAAAAAGCTGAAATTTATTTCGACGATATTGGACTTAAAAAAATCATACTCAAATATGCAAAGATGAACATTGAAACTTAAATTATTTTTCTGATTAAATTAATTTATCTTAATACTTAATACTTAATACTTAATACTTAAGGGAATCTCTAAAAACCCCTTTTTGAATTTTATGAAGTCGAATAATAAATTTTTTAATTTTTTATTCGGCTTTTATTTTTCTTGAGTGATTTTTATGTCTGTTTTATTCTGATTTTGGTTGCTCATTTTCTGTTTTCTAACTCTGTCTTCACAATCTGTTTCACAATTTGACGCAACAAGTCCTTCAAAGAACCACTTTCAGCTGAGTACAACGAAATAAATTATAGGTCAAATTTAGAAGTCCTATTTGTGCTTCGGCTCTTACCTGTCCGATAGTTCTTATCACCGAAACTTTCATGCTGTTCTTTACAAAACCAAATATATGTTCTACCCTTGCTCTTGTTTTTGATTTGATGCGGTTGTTCTCTTTTTGTACATCTGTAAGGGGTTTGTAGCGACATCCCTTCTCATTTATTTGTCCTTGTATTTCTTTTTCAATTAATAATTTTTCTATCGTTTCTCCTGTGTATGCACTATCTGCATAAAGTTCTTGCCCCTTATCACTTTCATCTATTAGACATTCTAACAACTTGGAATCGTGTACATTTGCGGCTGTTACTGTATATTTTTCAATTATTTTTGTTTTTACATCTGCTTTAATATGATTTTTGTATCCGTAATAATTTACATTGTTCTTCTTTGTCCAACGTGCGTCAACATCTTTTTGACTCAGCTTATGGGGATTCATTTTCCATTGATCAGGTGTTTCTCCGTTTTTTATTTCTTTGTTCTCATCTCTGCTATTTCGCTGCCGAGGCACTTCCACAAAACTGGCATCTAACATTGTGCCATTGTTTACCAGAACTCCTTTGTTTTCTAATAGTTCATTAACCTTGGCAAACAACTTTTCTATCATTCCTCTTTTTGTCAGTTCTTCTCTGAAGTTCCAAATCGTTTTGCTATCTGGAACTTTATCACATAAAGATAATCCTAAAAAACGCATAAAGGACATCCTGTCTAATATCTGAAACTCTGTTTTATCATCCGATAAATTATAAAATTTCTGCAACACCAATATCTTAAACATCATTACATAATCAAACGGTGGAGCACCTCCAGCTCCCCTTGGCTCTTTTTTAAATGACTCCGTAAGTAATGACCTGAAAAGTTCAAAATTAATATGAGATTGTAATTTTACCAATGGATCATTTTGTTTGGTAAGTTTATCTAATCTCATTTCTTCGTCAAATAGTCCTCGTGTTTTTTTCTTTTGCATTTTTTTTTATTTGAACAAAAATAATCATTATCTAATAATTTTTACATCCAATTTTATCTTTTTAAGATTTAATTTTGATGAGTTTTTAGAGATGCCCTTAATACTTAATACTAAATACCCAATACTAAAAAATGTCCTTACAAAAAGGTAAGCATATAATAAAAGAGATCGAAGGCACACGATGCACATTGCTTGAATCCGGTATTTCCAAAGAACGAACGGAGTTTCTGAAAAAGCTTATGGAGCACAACGGTTTCGTTGTCAAAGCGGAATTGGAAGTTAAAAAAGATGAAACTCTACCTGATACCTATGTCATCGGTGTAACGGATATTTCATTCAATCCTGTAATAGCTGTCTATCAGCGGATACTCCGTAACTTTAAAAATCAGATAATCACTCCTCAATACTGGAATCAGGAGACTGAAGAGACTGAAGAGAGTAAAGGGTGGTACTGGAAGATCAGTCAGCAGAAGTGAGTTATCAGAAAGTAAAATTGTATATGTTTATTATTAATGGAATTATCAAAAAGAAATTTCACTATAGTAGTTACTTTGCACCTGTGAAACATATGTTTGTACAAATCTATGAAAACCTAAGTTTATACTTGTATTTATTATGTTAATTTTGCAAGTTATTCAAATTCGAAAAAATTACCTACTGTTCTTTAAGATATACTCCAATCTATAAATGTTTTGTATATAATAAGTTTTTAAACAGGAGAGTAAGATCTCATTATTTAAACTAAATACATATCACAATGAAAACATTTTATCGGTTCATTATCAAAACTGCAGTTGCATTTTTGATATTCTCATTTGCTTTTGTTACCGGTTCACCGGCACAAACGCCTCAGTATTATAATTCAAATCTTACAAGTCCGACTAATTCTTTTCCCTTCAATATTCCGGCCGGAAAACAAATACAGCTTCTTTATCTGGCAGGAGATTTTGCCCA
>JBBQSH010000301.1:0-2411 GCA_038214015.1 Ignavibacteriales bacterium
TTCATTCGGTTCTTCTTTATTCTCATCTTTTTCTTTGTGCTTGGACATTTAAATTATTTCTCCTTATTTATTTCCTGTTAAAACTTCTGATAACATATCACCAAGATATGATACAATTGCCACAACTTTAGAATACTCCATCCGTTTGGGTCCAATAATCCCCACAGTTCCGGATGTTTCGCCAAAAGTATATTCTTTAGTAATCAAACTATATTCATTAAACTTTTCTTCTTCATTCTCACTTCCGATTGAGATCAACACGCTGTTATTATTTTCGAGTCTTTTTTTATCCATAATATGGATTATAATATCTTTATCCTCAATCAATTCAATTACACTCTGAAATTTTCCCGGATCTTCAAACTCAGGATGTTGAATAATATTTGTTGCTCCGGTAATTACAATCTTGTCATCTTTTTTCTGATCTTTAAATATCCTGTCAATGGAATCAATAAAAAGTCTGATTATTGGTTTTTCATTATCACCAACATCAGATAATCTATCTTTAAAAGTTTTTCGTATTTCCTGAAATGTTAATCCATTCAATCTTTCATTGAGTAATGATTCTACTTTATGAAGTTTTTCACTTTCAACTCCAGTTTCAAATTCAAGAGTCATTGTTTTTACTAAACCGGATTTGATGCTTACCACAACAAGTAATCGTGTTGAAGAAAGAATTACTAATTGTATCTTTTCCAGAATGCCGTTATCAAGAGTTGGATAAGTAACACAAGCTATTTGTTTTGTTATTGTGCTCAACAACTTTGCAGCAATTTTAAGTATCTCATCAGTTTCTAATGAATTTTGATCCAGACTTTTATCGATAATTCCTTTATCAGAGCCTTTTAACTTCTGTATTTCCATCAAAGTATCAACATAATATCTGTAACCTTTGTCAGTGGGGATTCTTCCAGCAGATGTGTGAGGGTGATTAATAAAACCTGAATCTTCCAAATCTGACATAATATTACGAACCGTTGCCGGAGAAACGCCAACGTCAAACCTCTTTGTAATATTCCTAGAGCCAACCGGCGAAGCAGTTAAAATAAACTGCTGCACAATTGATCTTAGAATCGTTTTTTCTCTATCATTTAAATCTTCGTGAAGCATATTCCAAACATTCTTACAATAAATTTAATTTTCAACCATCAAATATATCAATAACTCAACTTACGTAAAATGTATTTTTATTCATTTAATGAAAGGAAATATTACAATTATTAACAAAATCATGATCCACCATGTATCCTTTAACTTAAGAACGAAGAATAAATTTTAGGAGCAAAATGCACCAATAAATTAAAATTTGTTAGACTTAATCGATTTCTTTATTTAATTTGTAATGTAATTTTTGAATATCATTGTCCTGATGAACAGGTACTGTAGATTGTAATAAATTACACTCCCTTCATTCTTCATTTCTGGGGGTGCCGATGCGATCGAGGAGAAATTCTAAATAATATAAAATTAGTAATTATCTCGAGGGAACCTTTTGCGTCTACTACTTCATTTAGATTGTGATGTAAATATCGCCTTACCGCTAAACTACAATTACCAGTTAAGCTCGGCTATCTATAATTTGTTACGTTTTGGATCGCCTGAATTTTCCAGGTTTTTACATAACTCCGGTTTCAGAATAGATGGTAAAAAATATAAGCTGTTTACCTTTGCACTGCGATTTGATAAAATTGAAGTAAAGGATAATTACTTAATCCTCAAATCTCCAAAAGTTACACTTCATATTTCTTCCCCGCTTATCGATACATTCATCAAAAACTTTGTGATTGGTACATTTGAAAACAAAGTGATTGATATAACTGATAAAGACCAATCAATTAACTTTAGAATAATTACTGCAGAAATTTTACCCGAACTCGTGTTTACCAATAAAATGAAATTCATTTTACTTGCTCCAATGATTTTATCTACATTAAAAGATTATGACGGTAAAATGCAGCAATATTATTTAAGACCTGAAGATAAGGACGACATAAACAGAGTGTTAACAAAAAACCTTCTTAATAAAAAAGGTTTGCTCAATCGAAATCAAACAATAGATGGTTTTTGCAATTTAATTTGGGATGAAGAATACCTGAAGAAAAATAAAAGGATTACAAAAAAAAATACGATTAATGAAAATGGAAGGTTTCCAATTGATGTTATTGGTATTCAGGCACCATTTACGATTGAAGGAGATCCTGAGTTAATAAAAGTGGGATACGAGTGTGGATTTGGTGAAAAAAATTCTATGGGCTTTGGAATGGCTAACAAAATAAACTAAAAAACGTTGCGGCAACGTTGCGGAGTTTTTCTATTAGTTTTAGAATAAATATTTTTAAGTAAAACAAAACGGAAAGTTTTATGACACAGGAAGAAAAAGTTTTAATACTTGGCGCGCTTTTCCACGATAT
>JBBQSH010000302.1:0-2368 GCA_038214015.1 Ignavibacteriales bacterium
TTAAATATTCAGATTTAACTTTTTCAGGCTCCTGCCAGTTATCATCAATTTTACCTTCATATTTTAGTTCCCTGTTTTTATTAAACAGAAAAATTTGCGGCGTATGTGTTGCTCCAAATGCTTTGGCAGTTTCTTGCGTTTTATCTCTTAAATACGGAAAGTTAAAGTTTTTTAGTTTGACTCGTTTTTTCATTTCCTCAAAAGAATCATCCGGATATTTTACATCATCGTTAGAATTTATTGCGATGATTTGAACTCCATCTTTTTCAAATTCTTTTTGCAGTAATATTATTCTATCTTCATACGCCTGTACATAAGGACAGTGATTGCAGCTAAATATTACTATTAAAATATTCTTATCAGAAAAGGAATTTAAGCCGTAAGTTTTATCATTAACCCCAATTAAAGAAAAGTCTGGAATTGCAGAATCTATTTTCAATTTGTTATCAGACATGGTAATTTTCCAAAGGTTAAATAAACTTTAAGTTAACTGAACAAAAATATCAAAATATGAAAACACTTCTCTTAATCTTAACAATAATAATTTCAGAAACCATTATGTCACAAAATTATGATTTTGAACAAAACCTGTATCAATCTTATGATCGATACAAGGAAAATAGTTTAACTCACAGAAGATTTAAGCACTCTGATATAATTCCGTTAATTGATAAGCTTAAACTTAAAAGCGGATTTACGGTTAAAGTTGTCGGCAAATCTGTTGAAGGCAGAGAATTAAAACTTATCACAATCGGGCACGGCAAAAAGAAAATATTTATGTGGTCTCAAATGCACGGCGATGAACCAACAGCTACTGCAGCATTGTTTGATATTTTTAATTTCATTTCCGATACATCAAACAAAGCATTTTGTAATGCATTGTTTGAGAGGGTAACACTTTACTTTTTGCCAATGGTAAATCCCGATGGTGCAGAAAGATATAAGCGCAGAAATTTTTATGATATTGATTTGAATCGTGATGCTTCCCGCTTGCAATGTCCTGAAGCAGTAATCTTAAAAACTGTTTTTGATAGTTTAAAAGCAGATTTTGGTTTTAACCTTCACGATCAAAGTCATAGATATTCTGTTGGAAATAGTTTTAGAACTGCTTCAATAAGTTTTCTTGCACCAGCCTTCAATTATGAAAAAGAGTTTAATGATGTCCGCGGCAATGCAGTAAAACTTATTGGCAATATGTATCAGGCTCTAAATCAATTCATTCCCGGCCACATTGCAAAATATTCTGATGAGTACGAACCAAGAGCATTCGGTGATAACTTTCAGAAATGGGGAACGAGTACAATTCTGATAGAATCAGGCGGATGGAAAGATGATCCTGAAAAACAATTTATAAGAAAAATAAATTTTATAGCATTGCTTTCAGCTTTCAAATCAATCGCTGAAGAAAGCTATGCAAATACCAGCAGCGAGATTTATGAATCAATTCCATTTAATGACAAGTACATTTTTGATGTGATTCTAAGAAACCTGACTATCAAAAGCGGAAAAGAAAAAATCAAAATTGATATTGGAATCAACTTAGATGAATTTGAAGGACCAAATGAGAAAAAGATTTATTATAGATCCCAGGTGGATGATCTTGGTGATCTTTCAACTTTCTTTGCTTATAAGGACTATGATTTTGAAGGGTATAGAATTGAGCGCGCATCGGTTTATGAGAAAAAGGTATACTCGCTAAATAAAATTGAGAAAATAGATTTTTGTGATTTGTACTCAAAAGGATATTCAACTATTCTTGTAAAAAAATTACCTGATGAAAAGTTTACGCGGTTGCCTATCAACATCGCATTAAAGAACAAGATTGATACAACAATTAATATTGGTGAATCAGCAAATTTTGTTATTAAAAAAGACGGGAAAGTTGAATACATTGTTATAAATGGCTTCTTACAAAAAGTTGAAAAGAATAGAAAATTTGAAGGCAACGGAATGATAATAAAATGAATTTTTGATTATTGATGTTTTAATTCCTATAATTACAAAAAAAATAAAGCTTAATTTCTTAAAAGGGAAAAATGTTCGCATTTCTATTCGCAATATTCAATTCTGATGAGCAAAAGTTAAACGAAGAGTTTGAGCGTGAAGCCGTTCCGCATATGGATGCTTTGTACAACTTTGCATTAAAAATGACCGGCGACAGCGATGATGCCAGTGACTTGATTCAGGAAACCTACCTTAAAGCTTTTCGTTTTTGGGATAAATTTGAAAAAGGAACTAATTGTAAAGCATGGTTGTTTAGAATCATGAAAAATACGTTTATCAATACGTATAGAAAGAATACAAAAGAACCCGATAAAGTTGATTATGAAGAGATTGAAAATTTTTATGAAAACATCAAACCATCATC
>JBBQSH010000303.1:0-2362 GCA_038214015.1 Ignavibacteriales bacterium
GAATTTTTATTAGATTGTATATCTTTAAGATACTTTGCCAGGTTTGATTTGAATTGACCAACCGGGATAATATCACTTGAGACTGAAATATTTTTCATTTTTTGCCTTTATTATAAGTCTAAATTACGGACTTAATTTAGCTCTATATTATGACTAAATCAATATTTAATTTTAACACATAACGGCGTTGAGACGCGGTTAGCCCTTTGTTTTTTAAGTAAACTCTTCAAAAAATTCTTCATCAATTTCATAAGTTAATTTCGATTTTAATCCGAGTTTATGCTTTTCACATAATTCAACTAACTTATAACCATCAATTAGTTCTATCGGAGGAACTCCATCTCTTGTTGCTTCTGATTTTGCATCTTGAGTAAATCGACCCGTCGTGATAAATAAACCCTTCTCAGCTCTTCCTTGCATTGCACCTCTGAAATCTCTTATATATGAAGGCGCAACACTATCTTTGTATCTTTTTGATTGGAAAATAACTTTTAAACTAATAAGAGGATTAATTTCTAATATTCCTTCTCCATCAATTCCACCATCTCCAGCACGCCCTTTTACAATCACTTTTTTAAATCCGGATTCTCTCAAAATCCTTTGGCAAAATCTTTCAAACCCTTCGGGTGACATTGCTTTTAATTTGTTGAGAAATTCTTCCTTGTATTCAAGTTGTTCAATAATTTCCTTTTCTTCCTCACCTTCTTGGCTGCCAATTTCTTTACCTCTTTTTTGCCATTCACTATGAATATGGTGAAATATTTTTAACAGTTCTTCATCGGTAGGGTTTGTGTTCAATCCTTTTTCTGATCCAGTTGTTAAAAGAATAAAGTACACAGAATCTCAAACAACAATGAATCTGAATGAACGGGAAGAAAATATTTCAGGAGCATTTAAAGTTAAAAATCAAAAAACGGTTAGTGGTAAAAATATTTTATTATTAGATGATGTGATAACAACCGGAGCTACAATTTCTGAATGTGGAAAAATGCTTTTGGAATCCGGTGCTAATAAAATATTCGCGGTTTCAATTGCAATTGCGGATTAATTTACATTTGTTCCGGTGCGGAAACACCAAGAATACTTAGACCATTTTTTATGACAATCATTGTTGCATAAGCTAATGCTAATCGCGCTTCTGCAAGATTTCTTTCTGTTCCTAAAATTCTACAAGATCTGTTAAACCTGTGATAAGCACTTGCTAAATCATAAAGATATGTACATAGTTTATGTGACTCTAAATTTTCCGCACTATTTAATACTTCTTCCTTGAAGTTATACAGAACCTTCAATAATGCCTGTTCATCTTCATGGATCAATAAATCCAAATGATTTATCGAAACTTCTAACTGCTCTTCTTTCACTCTTCTAAGAATTGAACTGATTCTTGCGTAAGCATACTGAAGATAAAAAACCGGATTTTCATCCGACTGTTTTTTAGCAACAGCAAGATCAAAGACCATGTGTGAATTAACATTGCGCATATTAAAGAAGTATCGTACCACATCTTTTCCAACTTCTTCGTTCAATTCATCAAGAGTAATATAATTAGCCTTTCTAGTGGACATTTTAACTACTTCTCCGCCATCCATAATTGTAACAAACTGATGAATCAATACTTTTATTTTAGAAGAATCATAATTGATAGCTTTCAATCCGGCCATTACATCAGGATATGTCGCGTTATGATCCGATCCAAAAAGATCTACTAACAAATCATAACCACGATCAAGTTTAACAGCATGATATGCAATATCAGGAAGACGATATGTTGGCTCACCAGTATTTTTAACAATTACTTTGTCTTCAGTTTGTCCAAGTTCAGAAAGTTTTAACCAGACTGCCCCATCTTTTTCATAAGTAAGATTTTTCTCTTTAAATACCTTTAACAGTTCTTCAATCTTTCCATCTTCATAAAGAGTATTCTCATTAAAAAATATTTTATGATTTATTCCTAGATTTTTAAGCGATTTTTTTATATCGAAAAATATTTCCTGCTCTGCAGTATCCTTAAAAATAGATTCGGGATTTTCTTAACGAAGTTCATTACCATGTTTAATAAATAATTGCATAGCAATTTCTTTAATATATTCACCTTGATAATAATCTTCCGGAAAACTTACCGCATCACCTAATATTTCAAGATATCGCATTTTAACCGAATCACCGAGAACGCGCATCTGTCTGCCGGCATTATTAAAATAGTATTCACGTTCAACATCATAACCAATCCGTTCGAGTAAATTTGCAACTGTATCACCAACTACTGCATTTCTTCCATGTCCAACAGTTAAAGGTCCGGTTGGATTGGCAGATACAAATTCAACGTTGGCCCGCTTGCCTAAGTACTTGTCTGATTTAC
>JBBQSH010000304.1:0-2354 GCA_038214015.1 Ignavibacteriales bacterium
GCACAGAACGAATATCAATGGCAGGTAGCAGATTTTCAAAAACCGCCTAAAGAAAAATTAGTTATTTACGAACTTCTTGTTAGAGATTTTTCTACACAAAAAACTTATCAGTTTTTAATTGATACTTTATCATATTTAAAATCACTCGGTGTAAATGCAATAGAGCTAATGCCTGTAAACGAGTTTGAAGGAAATTCCAGTTGGGGGTACAATGTTAGTTTCCACATTGCTGCTGATAAATATTATGGAACGGCAAACAAGCTAAAAGAGTTTATCGATGTTTGTCATCAGAATGGCATTGCAGTTTTATTTGATATGGTTTTAAACCATGCTTACGGTCAATCACCTTTAGTAAGAATGTATTGGGATTCGGCTAACAACCGTCCGGCAGCAAACAGTCCTTGGTTTAATGTTGTTTCACCAAATCAAGTATATTCTTTTGGATATGATTTTAATCATGAAAAATCAGCAACAAAATATTTTGTAGATAGAGTGAATCGCTATTGGCTTGAAGAGTTTAAGTTTGATGGTTACAGATTTGATTTTACAAAAGGTTTTACAAACACTCCCGGTGATGGCGGCGCTTATGATCTACCAAGAATAAATATTTTAAAAAGAATGGCTGATCAGATTTGGGAATATGATTCAACTGCATATGTAATTCTTGAACACTTTGCCCCAAATAACGAAGAAATTGTTCTTTCAAATTACGGTATGATGCTATGGGGTAATCATAATCACGATTACAACGAAGCAACTATGGGATATCCTTCAAACTTTTCCGGCATATCATATAAAAATCGAGGATGGACGAATCCGAATTTAGTTGGATATATAGAAAGTCACGATGAAGAAAGATTGATGTTTAAAAATATTACTTACGGAAATTCATCAGGTAGTTACAACATTAAAAACTTAAACGTAGCATTGAACCGGATGAAACTTGCAGGTGCGTTTTTCTTCACTATTCCCGGTCCAAAACTAATGTGGCAGTTTGGCGAACTTGGTTACGATGTAAGCATAGATTATAATGGTCGTACTGGTGAAAAGCCCGTTAAATGGAATTATCTTGATGATGACAGAAGAACAAATCTATACAAAGTATATAGCTCATTAATCAAACTTAAAAATGATTATGAAGTTTTTAGCACAGATAACTTTACACTTAATGTTTCTTCCAGCGTAAAAAAAATAAATCTAAATCACACCACAATGGATGCTTTTATCATCGGCAACTTTGGTGTTACACAACTTACATCTAGTCAAAACTTCAGCCGCACAGGCTGGTGGTATGATTATTTTAGCGGTGATAGTGTTAACATAACAAACGTAGCAGAAAACATAACGCTAGAACCGGGTGACTTTAGAATTTATACAACAACAAAGCTTCCAACTCCGGAGGAAGGAATCCTTTTGGATGTTGAACAGATTGATGATCTGATTCCAGTTGAGTTTGCATTAGAACAGAATTACCCAAATCCGTTCAATCCTAGTACAGTTATAAGATACAGTATCATTTCGCCTTCGCTTGTATCATTAAAAATATTTGATGTACTTGGTAGAGAAGTAAAAAATTTAATTAATCAAGAGCAGGTTAGTGGAGTTTACGAAACTATTTGGAATGGTGATGATGAGCTTGGCAATAAAGTAAGCACAGGTGTTTATTTCTATCGTATTGATGCAGGTGATCCTTCGTCAAGCTCAGGGCAAAGTTTTATCCAAACAAAAAAGATGATGCTGATAAAATAATTAACATCTGTCATACTGAGCTGTCATCCCGAGCATAGTCGAGGGACGAAGTGTGATCTGCTAAAATTATTACAAGGCACGAGAAATCGTGCCTTTTGTTTTTAATACTGACTTAATGAAATAAAAGTCTTATTATTAGTTAAATGAAAATCAAGATATCCTATGAAAAGCATAAAAATCTTTGGCAGAGAAATAATTGATGAGAAATCTATTGCTCAGATTGAAAGATGTACATCTGAAAATGATATCGGTGTGCTTACTGCTGATGCTCACTACGGATATAGTCACCCAATTGGCGGTGCAGTTGCATATAAAAATAAAATTTCTCTTTCCGGAGTTGGGTTTGATATTGCTTGCGGCAACAAAGCTGTAAGAACAGATATAAAAGCAGATGAAATACAACTGCCGAAAATTATGGATGAGATTTATAATCAAATATCTTTTGGCATTGGCAGAAAAAATAATCAGCCAGTTGATCACGAAGTATTGGATAAAATTGCTTCAGCAGAATTTAAACCCCAACGCAAACTTATCTCACTAGCTAAAGAACAATTAGGTACAGTAGGAAGCGGAAATCACTTTGTGGATTTATTTAAAGATGATGA
>JBBQSH010000305.1:0-2343 GCA_038214015.1 Ignavibacteriales bacterium
TTTGCGACAAGATCAGCATTCTTTACGCAATCCCCAACTGAAATTCCGCCGCGGAAATTGCCGCTTATAAATAGGCCGGGATTTCTTTTTTCAAAATCATCAAAAAATCTTTCGTGTTCAATGTATCCCAAATTGTATTGCGGAATTGCTTTTTCCCAAAATCTTTCGGATGTAAAAATCGGTTCGGCAGTAATTCCCATCAATTCTTCAAATTCTTTTCTTGCTTTTTTTAGTATAGATGCTCTCTCTTCATTTACAAACCCAGGATTACGCGATCCGCCAATAAACAAAGTAAACGCAGCTTTGCTTTCATCAGATCTGTCTGAAAAAATAATTGAACTCCAGAGTGCACCGAGAAAAGACTTTTTTTCTTTTTCGGGGATTAAAAATCCAAACCCATCTAAAACTTGTTTGATATTTTTTTTATCATAAACCAAATAGTAAACCAAAACGGGCGGATAATAAATTGCATCAGCATGAGCTTTAAATTCTTTATCAAACTTTGTAAAGATGTTGCTCGCAGCATAAACAGGTATTGTTGAAAGCACGGCATCACAATCTATTTTATTTGTTGTTCCGTTTTGTTGATAAGAAACAGAAAATCCATTTTGGGTTTTATCAACAGAAGTAACCTCGCTTGAAAGTAAAATGTTATTACCAAAATATTTTTCTATGGCTTTTGGTAAAACAATCATTCCACTTTTAAACGATAACATCTTTGCGGATTGCTTTGCAACTTCTGCACGTTTTTTTCTCTCGCGAATACTTCTGATTGTTCCAATAATCAATCCGCCATATTTTTCTTCTAATGCATACAGCTTTGGGAATGCAGATTTCACACTTAAGTCTTCGGGTCTACCAGCGTAAACTCCTGCAACAAATGGATTAATAGCATAATCAAGAAATTCTTGTCCCAATCTTCGCTTTACAAATTCAGCAAGACTTTGGTAATATCCATCATTCGATCTTCCTATAAATGGTTCAGCCATCAAACGCAGTTTCGCTTTACCAGAAAACAGTTTTGTTTTAATCAATCCTTGAGGAGAAGTTGGAAGTGAGTGTAGCTTATTATCACGAAGTATATATCTTTTGTTTGCTTGTTTACTTGCATAGAGAAGTTCATGTTCAAGTTCCAGTTCACGAATCAATTGTCCGATAACAGGAGTTGTTTCTAAAGCACTGTTTGGTCCACGATCAAACAAAAAACCATTTTCAATTACACTCTCAATAGATCCGCCAACAGAAATGTTTTTTTCGATAATCGTAACATCATATCCTTTTTTAGATAAAAGATAAGCTGTTGTTAAACCTGATATTCCGGCGCCGATGACAATTATTTTTTTATTCATTTAATAATTTCTTTTGTTAAACTTATCCGCTTCAGCGAATTAAACTTGAACTAAATTTACTGTAAATTTAAGAAAAGATAAGCGAACATTGAATGTTGAAAATCAACCGGCAAGATGTATCTAAAAATATAAATTAGAGATTAAGGGAGGCGATCCCCGTTGATTTTAATTTTAGTCTCGTTAGAAAGGAAGTGTTGTTAACTCGAAAAGGCAAAGCGATTTTAAAAGAGGCTGTCTCAAAAGTATGTATTTATCAGTCTGTCCATCCCGGCGGACTGTCGAAGACTGACAATTCATTTCAAGTTCACACTTCGACAAGCTCAGCGTGACATTAGTAAAATCTTACGAGACAACCTCGAAATATGTAAAAGCTTTTTAACTTGAAATAGATATACTTATTAAATAATTTTAATCAGATTAAAAATATCAGCGGGAGAATTATATGAAAAAAATATTCTTTCTTTTATTAGCTGTCCTTGTTTCTGCCTGCTCAATCTTTGAGGATAATGAAATGAGACGCCCAATTTCTGTGGACTCAATTTCGGTTAATAGCATTTCAAATCTAACAGCAAACTTTACAGCAACAAATTTTTGTGGAAGTTACTGCTGGGAAAAAACATATTTTGAAAAAAGTATCAGCGGTAGAGATGTGTTTATAAAAACGTTTGCGGTTTCGGATGGCTCAACAGTTTGCCCCGATGTTTGTGTAGAATATCAAACACCAATTAACATTTCATTGCCAAGTTCGGGCAGCTATACATTTCATTTTTGGAAAAGCGATACAAGCAGTATTGATACAACATTGATAGTAGGACTGTAATAGGTAACCTTCGAGGTTTCTGTCTTATAACCCCGAAGTTATTCCGTATAAAGTCAATAGAATTTGGGGCAGTAGTTATGCCCCAAATACACAAAAATTTAAGTTCGTTCTTTGACGTAATGAAAAAAGTTTTTAATTTTTACTATCGGAAGAGTGAGGGATTGATCCCGCATT
>JBBQSH010000306.1:0-2279 GCA_038214015.1 Ignavibacteriales bacterium
GCTACAACATTTTTAACTCCAGCCTGATAAAGCGAAATCAAATCCATGTACCCTTCAACAATTATTGCTTTATCAAGTTTTCTTATGTCATCTTTTGCGTGCGATAGTCCGTAAAGAATTCTGCCTTTAGTGTAGATAATCGATTCAGGTGAGTTAATATATTTTCCACCGGAATCATCTTCGCGGAGTTTTCTTCCCGCAAATGCAACAACCCTTCCGTTTGGAGAAAATATTGGAAAGATTATTCTGCCGGCAAGTTTATCGTAAACTCTTCCGTCATTGTTTCGACCAATCAATCCAAGTTGGAGTGCTTTTTCCAGATCAATATTTTTTTCTTTAAGAAAGTTTACAAGATTTTCCCAGCCATTGTGCGCATAGCCCAATCCAAATGCGCGCATTATTTGTACTTTAAGATTCCGTTTTTGAAAATAATCTCTTGCAATTTCGCCCTCAGCATCGTGTAAAAGATTATTGGAAAAATATTTTGCCACTTCTGTATTTATATCATAAAGAACTTCCTGTTCAGATTGTTTTTCGGTGTAACCTTCATCATCGTAACTGATTTCAATTCCCTGTTGTTCAGCAATTTCCTGGATAGCCTCTACAAAAGATATTTTTTTGTAATCCATTAAAAACTTATAAACATTACCGCCGACATGACAGCCAAAGCAATGAAATATCTGTTTTTCTTCAGTTACCGTAAACGAAGGAGTTTTTTCTGAATGGAATGGACACAAGCCGATAAAATTTTTTCCACGCTTTCTTAATTGCACATATTCAGATATAACATCAACAATACTGACTGAATTGCGTATTTCTTCTATTTTCGATTCAGGTATTCTCATATCCGAAATATAATAAGATTAAGATTGAGGAATTTAAGACTTTTAGTGTGGGATGAATTATTTTTATATTTGAATTAGAATAATTGATTTTGAAACATTACGGAAAATTGAACTGTACAAACAAAAACTATTGCTAAATAACTTTTAAAAGAAACAATTTTACTTTGTGAAAAACCTAAAAAAAAAATTTCTAAAAAAACAGTTGATCTAAAAATAAATTTAGATCCGTTGTTTTATAGTATTTCCACAATTATTCAGGAAAGTAAACAACGGGTTGCCATTTCGGTAAATGCTGAGTTAACAATGCTTTACTGGAACATTGGCAAACACATTAAAACAGAAATATTAAATAATAAAAGAGCTGATTATGGGCAAAAAATTGTTGCTACATTATCGCGATTATTAACTGAAACATTTGGCAAAGGATGGAGCGTAAGACAATTACAAAATTGTCTACGCATTGCAGAGACTTTTCCCGATGAGCAAATTATGCACGCACTGCGTGCACAATTGACATGGACTCATATTAAAACGATTATGTATATTGAAAATGAACTCAAACGTGAATTTTACATTGAGTTGTGCAAAAATGAAAGATGGAGCTCACGTCAATTGGATGATCGTATTGCTTCCATGCTTTTTGAGCGTACTGCAATTTCCATAAAGCCTGATGAAACTATTAAGCAAGATTTACAGTTACTAAAAGACGAACAAAAACTTTCGCCAGATTTGATTTTCCGTGATCCGTACTTTTTAGATTTTTTGGGTTTAAAAGACACTTATTCCGAAAAGGATTTAGAAACAGCGATTATTTCAGAACTTCAACGTTTTATTCTTGAGCTTGGTAATGATTTTGCTTTTTTAGCAAGACAAAAACGTATTACTATAGATAATGAGGATTATAAGATAGACCTTCTTTTTTATCACAGAAAATTAAAATGTTTAGTTGTTATAGATTTGAAACTGGATAAATTTAAAGCAGCTTATAAAGGACAAATGGAGTTTTACCTGCGTTGGCTTGAAAAGTACGAGGTGGTTGAAGGTGAAAACAGTCCGATAGGATTAATACTTTATGCTGATTCCAACAAAGAGCATATTGAATTATTACGATTGGAAGAAAGTAAAATTAAAGTAGCCAATTACTTAACCGAGTTACCCCCAATAAAATTATTGCAGGAAAAATTACATAAAGCTATTTCTATAGCTCGCACTAGACTTGAAAATAATCCAAAGGATTTCGGCAACATCAGTAAGTTCGATAATTAAATACTTTTACATTTAGATTACACAAAGAGAAAATGCAAGAATCAATAAATCAAATAAAAAAATACTGCAACAGCTTAACACAATACTCGCGTTATAAAACCAGAGAAGTAAACATCGGCGATATTCCTCTCGGAGGAAATAATCCAATTCGTATTCAATCGATGACAA
>JBBQSH010000307.1:0-2270 GCA_038214015.1 Ignavibacteriales bacterium
GTTGTCAAGATTGATTATGATTTTTATGGGTTGACCGGACAAGGTGTCCCAACCTGCTACGGTGTTATCCAGAGTAACAATATGACTTAGCGTATGTAAAGTATCGTTTAATGGACGCGCTATACTTCCCGAACTGGTATCGGAAGCAATCATTAATTTTTTGTCGATTAACCACTTTTCCCAATCCTTAATTGGTTCTTCAAGCGCGGTAACTACTTTATTGTAATCCACTTTGGAAAGGTTTTCTATCTGATTTACTAAAGGAGGTATAAATATCCAGACCAACAACACAAATCCAAGTACAAATAAACTTAAAGTGAAAAGAGCTGCAATGTTTTTACCCACAAAGCGACGCAAAAACACAACAACAGGTGCCCCAATCATGGAAATCACCCAGGCCATAAGGATGTAGGTGACAATATCACTCAAATAATAAATCACTCCACCGGTAATTAGTATTGGGATAACAGCTAATAAATATTTATAATTAAACTTCATAACCAAATTTAAATTATGGCAAATATAATGCTTATTAAATTATTGTTAATTTTATTCTAAAAATGACAATTTTTAATTTTTAATACTCGCATATTCAGTTATTTATACATATCTATAAAATATATTATAATTAATTAAAAATATACTTTGTTTGTCCTGATGTATTTTGTACTTTTGCCTTCTGTTGGGTAATTACCTAATTTTATTTTTTAGAAACCATAAACACAATATATTATATGCAAAACTTAAATCTGGCCTTAAATCAAAAGTCTTTAATATTTGAACTTTTTAAAAGTTTATTACCAAAACAAATCGGGGAATTGTTTTATTCAAAGTTGTCTTTAATACTTGTTTTTATTTTAACATCTTTTTTTACTAGCAACGCTTTTGCCCAGGGATGTAATGATTTATACTTTTCTGAATATTTAGAAGGTTCAACTGGGAATAACAAGTGTGTAGAAATATATAATCCAACTAACAGTACTATTAATTTAAGTACAGCAGCATACAAAGTACAGGTATTTGCCAATGGTGCTTCTACAGCGAGTTCAACAATAAATCTTACTGGTTCTATTGCTGCTTATGGAACTTATACTTTGTGTAATTCAGGGGCAGGGGCAGGGTTGCTTGCATTATCTAATCAGACATCCGGAAGTTTGAGTCATAACGGGGATGATGCATTAGCTTTGGTAAAAGGTACTGGAAATACCTTTGTGGATATTTTGGGGAATATTGGCAATGATCCGGGAACGGCTTGGACATCAGGTGCTTTATCGACCATGGATCAGGTGCTCAGGAGAAAATCAATAGTTCAGAATGGAATTATAGTAAATCCTGGAGGTACAGGGGCTGGGGCTTTCGCAACACTTGGTTCTGAATGGGATACCTTTTCGGATACTGATTATACAGGTTTCGGAGTTCACACTAGTTCTTGCTTGCCTCCTACGATGTGTTCAATATCTGATATTTCAATTAGTAATATTTCATCTTGTAATGATAATGGAACACCGCTTAATGCAATGGACGATTATTTTACCGCAGAAGTAACTATCCTTTATGCCGGTAAACCATCTCTTGGTACATTAAACCTGAGTGGTGATATAGTAAGTGGTGTATCAAGTGCTGCTGTTGGTGTGATAGGATCTTCATCACACACTTTTACAAGCTTGCAGTTTTCAGCGGATAACACTGCTATATCACTTACAGCTTCGTTTTCAGATGATTCCGCCTGTTTTTTAACCGAGAATAATTTGGGAATTGCTCCTGCTTCTTGTTCAGTAATACCAGCTTGTGCATTGCCCTTTTTCTCAGAATATTTAGAGGGAAGTGGAAATAACAAATGTGTTGAAATTTATAATCCTTCAGGCTCAAATATTGATCTTGCAGCAGGTGGATATAAAATTGAAATGTACTTTAATGGTGCGTCTGGAATTGGTACAACAATAAACTTAACCGGAATTTTAAATTCAGGAGATGTTTATGTGGTTTGCCAATCTGGGGCAACTTCGGATTTTACAGGTTTGGCAGATCAACTTAACGGGTCTAGCTGGTACAACGGCGATGATGCAGTTGTTTTACGTAATACTTTTGGAATACTTGACGTCATAGGTCAGATAGGAGTAGACCCTGGGACAAACTGGAGCGATTCTGGCGTGGAAACTTCAGAGCAAACATTAAGAAGATATAATTATATACAGAAAGGAGATAATAATGGGACAGATGCTTATAATCCATCTTTAGAATGGGAAACCTATCCGCAGAACACATTATGG
>JBBQSH010000308.1:0-2228 GCA_038214015.1 Ignavibacteriales bacterium
AGGGAATCTTTTTAATATCAGAGATGAATTAGAAAAGTATGTAAATAGTTTAGGTATACGTAGTGTTTTTGATAAAAAACAATGGAAACGTCAAGACTTTACTTTCCCACCGAAAGCCTTGCAGGAAGGTATCATTAATGCCTTGATGCATCGCGATTATAGTAGTTTTTCAAGTAGTGTTTCAATAAGTGTTTACCCTGATAAATTTATTATTTCCAATAGTGGCAAACTACCTGATGATATTAAGATTAGCGACTTAAAGAAAAATCATGATTCTCATCCTGTTAATCCTGACATTGCTCATATTGTTTTTCTTCGTGGATTGATTGATAAACTTGGAAGAGGTACAATTAGAATAATTGAAGAATGTAAAGTTGCAGGTCTAAAAGCTCCTGAATGGAAAGAAACTTCTACTGGCATTGTTCTGACATTTCATGGTCCTAAAAGTCTTGCAGAAAAAAAAGAGAGGATTGATGCTGCAAATGATGCTGCAAATGATGCTGTAAGCGATGCTGTAAAAAGCCGTGTTCGTGATGCTGTAAGTGATGCTTTAAATGATGCTGCAAGTGAAGCTGTAATTGAAAGATTAATTAATGAAGTTTTGCTACTTTTAGTAGAAGATGGCAAAAATCTAAAAGACTTAATGCTCACTTTTGATGTAGCACGTGCAACAATGCAACGTGATATGGCTTTATTAAAAGCTCATCAATTTATCGTATTTGAGGGTGCATCTAAATCTGGGACATACCGTTTAACAGAAAATTTTAAGGCAATAATAGGCTCTAAATAGGCAAAATTTAACCGCCAAATTGGAGTTAATGTAAGAAGAAGAATAATGAATCTAAGAGATACAAAACCTAAAATTGTAATGTAAGTTGATCCTTAAAATTGACATTAACTAAACTTATAAATTATTATCACTATCATAGTTGTAGACAGTTTATATTCAGAGTTGCCCATCGTAATCTGCTCAGTCTTTTTCACGATTTTAAATGAAAAGCAACCTAACTTGCCACTATTCATACAAACTTATGTTAGAAAATACAAATTTCGATATTTCCATACTCTAAATAGATACCACCCTTAATCTTCCCACATCCATGACAATATTCAGTAGAATTATAGCTGGTGAAATTCCTTGCTACAAAATATCAGAAGACGAAAAGTTTTTTGCTTTCTTGGACATCAATCCTTTGACAAAAGGACACGTACTCGTTGTGCCTAAAATTGAAGAAGATTACTTGTTTGATTTGAGTGATGACACTTTGGGCGAGATGATGATTTTTGCTAAGAAAATAGCTAAATCACTCAAAAGTACGATGGATTGTGTGCGGGTAGGTGTGGCTGTAATTGGTCTTGAAGTGCCTCATGCTCATATTCATTTGATACCAATCAATCACGAATCGGACATGAATTTCAAAAACCCAAAATTGAAATTATCATTTGAGGAAATGGAACAGATTGCGGCGGAAATCTATAAAAATTTGAAAGTTTGAAATTTGAAAATTTGAATTTTGAAATGTTTGTAAAGTTTCGTGTTTAACGTTTTGTGTTCAGAGTCAATTTGAAAACCTTGTTGTTTGAAGATTTGTTAGTTCTTTGTAAATGGCACAATTGCATATTTCTTCTCGCTGCTAATTTCCCGCTTCTCACTTTAATAACTTATTTTACTTCTGTCTACTCGTTTACTTGTAACCAATTTTAAATAACTTTTCCTCCACTGATAATAACCAACTACGGCCATAATAGTATAAATTCCAAATAGTATAGACGTGATGTACAGCCCCTTATAAATGTACAATCCAGCCGATACACTATCCACAATTATCCACAATAACCAATGTTCTAATTTTTTGCGAGCAAGCATCCAAGTTGCTACTATGCTGAGTGCAGTTGTGAATGAATCAGCACGGGGTAGGGGAGAATCGGTGAATTTAGAAAGTACGTAAAAGTATAAAAAGTAGATGGCTACTGCTATGAATAACAATACAATACCCGATTTTAAATTTGTTTTAGAAATAGCTAAGGTAGGTTCCGAATTTTCACTTTTACCTTTCCAACTAAACCAACCATAAACACTTACAGCCAAATAATAGAACTGCAAACTCATGTCGGCATAGAACTTGGCTTGGAAGAAAACGATGACGTACAAAAGAGAACAAAGGAATCCAAAAACCCAGAGTCCGATTCGTTGTTTTATTGATAAATATAAATATATAACGCTTAAA
>JBBQSH010000309.1:0-2225 GCA_038214015.1 Ignavibacteriales bacterium
CTCAAAAAAAACTATAAATTTTCTTAGAAATAATATCAACATCTTTAAAGTAAACGGCACCAGAAAGCTTTTAGAGAATGCACAGATATTTCCTAATTTTCTTGACAAAAGTGATTTAGAAGAATTGCAAAAACGATACCCATTCCCACCTGAATATGGTTATGATGAAAAAAGTCTTGAATCTCGGGGAATAAAAAGAGCCAAAGAAATTTTCACACTACATGGAGCAAAAAAAAGTCGCTATTTTTTAGAGATAGGATGCTGGGATGGAATGGTTAGCTGTGTTTTATGCAAAAATGGTAAAGACGTAACTGCTGTAGATAAATTGAGTGAGGGCATTGAAGAAAAAGTAATAAATGAGGGAGTTAAATTTCACCAAATGGATGCTGCTAATTTAATATTTAAAGATGAATGTTTTGATTTTGTTTTTTCTTATGATTCGTTTGAGCATTTTAGTGACCCAGAGCAAGTGCTAACAGAAGCTATTTGAGTTGTAAAAAAGGGTGGATACATTTTTTTATCATTCGGTCCATTATATTTTTCTCCATTTGGTGAACATGCATATCGCTCAATTACTGTTCCATATTGCCAGATACTTTTCCCCAAGGATCTGCTTAACAGCTTTGCAGATCAAAATGGATTATCACAAATAGATTTTAATCATGTAAATGGTTGGTCGTTAGATTACTATGAAAGTTTGTGGAAAAAATTCAATAGAAATTTAGAAATAGTAAAGTACAACAAGTTTTATAACTTAGAATTTTTAAACCTGATTAAACAATATCCTTCTTGCTTTAAGGCTAAATCATTAAACTTTAATAATTTTATAGTATCATCAATTGATATACTGTTTAGAAAAATTGAATAATGATTACAAATTTCGATACTGCCAAAACTATCTCAATGCCCCTCCCCATAAACTTTTTCACCAGCTTCAATCCTTAGCTTTAGATAATTTTGTAGCGGAGGCAACGGACACGTTGCATATTTTGTAAACACACACGGCGGATTGTATGCCTTATTAAAATCTAAAAGTATTGTTCCCGTTGAGTCCGGTTTGTTAACATACATAAATCTTCCTCCGCCGTAAGTTTCTTCACCGCTTGTTAGGTCTGCAATAATTAAAAACAATCTGTTGCCGCCTTCATCAACAGCATCTATTCTGTGTGTTTTGCCATCATGTTCAAAAACAACGGCGCCGGGACTTTTTTCTTTACTAATTTGTCCAAGCACGTTCGGCACATCAATTTCTTTAACTGGATTATAAGATTCAAATCGTGCGTTTATCTCCCAGCTTTCATCAATAGGAAATCTCTCTACCCCTTTAAAATTTTTTACAAGATCAGAATGAAGATCACGAAAGCGTATGCCGTAAAGAGTATCTCTTATTATTAAATTAAATTTTATAGAACCAATTTGTAAAACAGTCATATCTTTTTTCTGATCATCAACTAAAATAATTTCTTTAACTGGTTTTCCATCGAACAAAACTTCAACATTGTCTTTAGCTTTAAAAGTTACTGTGGTGTCACTAAATAAAAACGAACCGATATGTTGTGGTAGTTTTGAGGATTCAATTACAATATCATTATCCTTTGAAGAACCAAAAGTGCTTTCCCCTTTCTTTAACCAGAATCTTCCGACAAGATTAAGCCATCCATCATCAGCTTTTAATCTATTAATTCTTTTCTGATCCCATTCATTAATTTCTTTTATATAGTCTGGATCGGCGGTTGGCTTTTGCTTGCAGGCAAATGCCATTAAAACGATTAATATTAAAAGCGAAAATGATTTTTTCATTTTAAGTCCTGTTCTTTCAGTAAATTTATTATTGTTAAACTACAAATTAATTACTAATTGAAAAACATAATTCCCATTTGAACGAGACTGTTTTGAAAAAAGATCCAATACAAATATTAAATAACTATTTTGGCTATGATTCCTTTCGGGGTAAGCAGGAAGAAATAATAGAAAGAACTGTCAAAGAGAAAAAGCATTCTCTTGTTCTTATGCCAACAGGAAGCGGAAAATCTCTCTGTTATCAGATACCCGCACTTTATTTTGATAACAGCACAATCGTAATCAGTCCGCTAATTGCACTAATGCAGGATCAGGTTGATGTACTGCGAAAGAAAAATATTCCAGCCGCCTTTATTAACTCAACTTTATCCAAACAGGAAAGAGAAAAAAGACTTGAGCAATTTATCTCAGGAAAAATTAAACTG
>JBBQSH010000310.1:0-2198 GCA_038214015.1 Ignavibacteriales bacterium
GCATGTGGAGAAACGATTCCAAATATTTTATCAAAAGATTTTTCAAATTTTGCCGACTGCAGCATCATTGAAATATCTTTTTGTAGTTTATCCTTTTCGGCAGGATAAAAATACCCCGCAACTTGCTGATGTCTGATTCTCATTATTTCTTTTCCTTTTCTTCTTCAGAAAATATTTCAGCAGTAAAGACTTTAATTTTTAACATTCGCTCTTTCCAGTACTCGTCGTATAATCCTGACTTGTGGCAAATTGCTGTAAGAAATTGTTCACGATTCATTTGATGTTCAGTTGCAACTTGCGGAAGCAGCAAACCCCCGCTACCTTCATCCAAATACAAACCATGTTTACCGATAATTATTTCATCATAACTTTTTATTGGAACAAATTCTGATAGGATTGATATTTCAATATAAATTTTATCATATTCAGATTTTTTTAAAGCAGAAAATCTTGGGTCATTTACAGCGGAATGAATAGATGCTGAACAGATTGTATCAAATAATGGTTCGTGTCCAATAATATATCCAATACATCCGCGTAATTGATGATTGATAGTTAATGTTACAAATGCACCAAGTTTTTCTTTAAGCAAAGGATATTTTTTATAATCAGGTTGAGCTGGTTCTTTTCCATCAAACAAAGAACCGATTGCTTGGCGTGCAGCTTTAAGGAGAATATTTTTTTCTTCTTGAGAGATGTTCATATTCTTCACTCAATACTATTAATAGTCCTATTTAAAAGTGATAGTCAATAAATTGTCATTCCCACTGCTGTAGGCATCCCTTCGGGAGAAAGTGGGAATCTAATTTACATTATAGAATCTGGATTCCCGTTTTCCCGGGAATGATATTGAAAAAAGTACTTTTAAAACAATCTGCCTTACTCTTTAATCTGATAAACAAATAACTTTGTTTTATCAACAATCAAAAAGAGAAAATTATCTTTAACAAAAAACGATTCCGGCATTAAATTAACTAAATTTTTATCTAAAGTTTCTTCTAAGATAATTTTATTTTTTTCTAATTCGTATCCTATAAATATATTGTTCAAAGTATTTGATTTAGAAACTTCGTGATAATTAAATAATAAAAGATTATTCGTTTTTATAAAACTAATTTCTCCTTTAATCACCTTAAGGTTAAGGATATCCATTAAATATTTTTGATGTTGCCCAAGCACGGAATCACCACGATTGAAGTATTCAGGAAATAAATATTTCTGTTTCCAAAATTCTTCATCCACTTTGTCTTTTAGTTGAGTAATCATTTCTGAATCATTTTCCGCTTCAGAGATCACAATACCACTAAGATAATCTAAAGAATAAAAAACTCTTGATTCAAATCTCTGCTGGTAACAATAAACTTTATCCTCATATATAAAGGAAAAAACATAACTATCATTTCGCCAGAGTACTTTTTGAGATTTAATTTCAAATGCAATTATACTTTTATGATTTGGCATATCTGGTTTGCCATAAGCATGAAAATAAATTATGTCTTTGTAGATAGATTCAATCCCGCACCAGTTTTTTTCATCCAGTTGAAAATCTTTAAATAATATTTTATTAGATTCAATATCAAGGCAGCTAAAAAAAACTTCTTTAGTTGATATTTCACGTTCTTCAATTACAAGTTTTTTATTTGTAGTTGGAAGAATTCTCCAGATCTGTTTTTTGTTATCGTGTTTGTAAAGTTTTTTTAGTTGCATTTCATCATTAAGTTCATTGTCATCTTGAGTCCCGATTATCGGGATAAACTCCGACGAAGGGTGACTTGTCTAATATGATAGAATGTCACACTTCGACTTCGCTCAGTGTGACATAGGTTTTTTATCGATTGAAATAGTCATTGCGAGCGAGTCTTCGAGCGAAGCAATCTCACTTTTAACAGATCTAACAATCTTGGGATTGCTTCTCACGACTTTGTCGGGATCGCAATGATAAACCTTTATAATCTTATATTATCGGTTCAAACTTAGCTGTAAAATGACGAAGCATTGGAGCTTCGTATGTGAACTTATATCCTTTTAGTTTATTCCGATTCTTGAAAACCTCAATTATCACTTCAATTAAATAATCGATATGACTTTGAGTATAAACTCTGCGCGGAATTGCCATTCGTACAAGTTCCATCATTGCGGGAATAAGTTTTCCGTTTTTATCATACTTACCAAACATAACACTGCCAATTTCTACTGCA
>JBBQSH010000311.1:0-2185 GCA_038214015.1 Ignavibacteriales bacterium
TTCATCAAAATGACAGTGGACAGCCTCTAATATATTTTTTCTAATTTCGTCCTCAGTTTCACCTTCTGTAAATATCGGATAACCAACAGCTTTGGCTTCAAAACCGCCGTCTAAAGATTCTTCAATTAAAAAAATAATTTCTTTGTTCTTCATTTTTACTCCTAAATTTCAAATAGAAAATAATCATTAATCTTAATAGTAAAAATACTATAGCTAATGCTTGGTAAATGATTTCTGATTTTTATTTAAATCTTTAACAAAAGTATTGCTGCAATCCCAACACCAATTGCAATTTTTCCGTAAAGATTTATTTCTTCTTTCCAGATTAGATAGGCTGCAACAGCCGTAATAACAATTACTCCAATGTTCTGAATTGGAAAAACAATTATTGCCGGTAATTCACTTAGAGCGGCAAGCATAAGATGAATAGCAAATACATTTGGAACACCAAGTAACAATCCCAAACTAAATGTGCCTTTATCAAACTTAATTTTCTTAACTAAAAGATAAATTAAAGTATATATATAAGCTGAAAAGAATATCGTAAATACAAAAACTCCCTTTTCCGTTGTAGGAAATTTTTGTTCAAATATTTTCATTGAAAGATCTACTAATCCAATTCCAACTAAAAGTAAAATTAGAATTAAATACTTCCCTTTTCTTCCCTCAACAGTTCCTTGATTCTTTAGAGAAAGATAAAACAAGTATAGAGTAACAAGTGCTAAAACAAAACCCAGAATCATTTTAATGTTTGGTGTTTCTCCAAAAAGCATAATTGAAAATAGTACAGGAATAAGAACAGATAATCTTGCACTTACGGTTGCTAATGCTGTTCCGGCAAGACTAATAGCTTTGGAATATATTACAAACGTAATTGCAAATAGAAATCCAAGTGCTGAAGCAAATAATACTGACTCCATTGAGTAACCGAAGCCATACTTAAAAATGATAAACACTAATGCAAACACTGAAGCAGTTAAATAATTACCATTAATTAGTAAAACAGTATTTGAGTTTTTAACGTGTCCTTGTTTAAGAATCAGTGCTAAACTGCTTGAACAAAGAATAGCGAGTATTAAAAATATCATTTAGAATTTTTCCGAATGGTTTATTGAAATTAAAATATAATCAAATGTAAAGCCTGAGAAGTCCATATCGTGATGTCATTCCCGTGAAAACGGGAATCCAAAACCTTTAGCTAATTATGGATTCCCACTTTCGTGGGAATGACAAATAAAATGACTTCTGAGCAATATCGACTTGATTCCATGTTTAGAGAGAGCCAATTAATGCCCGCCTTTTGGTTGTGCAATTTCTGATGCAGTTGATCTTGGTTCTTTAACAAAGAACCAAAAGAAAACTGAGAAACAAATAAAGACTCCACAAAGAATATAAAGTAATTGGAAGTTCTGAGTTTCGGAAATAATATTTGCAACACCCTGACTCATCATTTGAGGCAATACAACTGCAAGATTAAATATTCCCATAAACAATCCCATCTTTGCCTGATTTATTCTTTCGGTCATAATCGAAAAGACAATTGAGATTACAGCAGACCAGCCAATGCCGGTTAAAAACATTCCCAGATAAAAATTAAGTTCATACTTACCTAAAAACGCAATGTAAAAATACCCAATCGCACTGAATGCTAATGCTGCTGTGTAAGTTTTTACTCTTCCGATTTTTTTTGCGATGAGTGATAATACAAATGGAAAAACAGCGCCGACAGCATTTAATATTAGAAATCCTAATGAAACAATATTACCTGTGGTTGCGTCTTTACTTTGAATTGTTGAAGTTAAAAACTCAGCAAACTTATTTGCAAAAACATTTGAGAGATCAAGATTTGGTACGATTTGTTTATCAATAAAAAATCCAGACATAACAAACATACTTTGAAATGATATCCATGTAAAAGTATGAGCAAGCATAATCTTTTGAAATTCGTTTTTGTCTGATTCTAATTTTCTTCCCTGAACAATAATCCAGAAACCTATGATAACTGTATAAGCTAAACTCAGGATCAATAAAGGATTGTGAATAGCGCGTAGTTCATTTTGATAGAAATGAAAGATCAAACTAAACACACCGAACACTAAAAATCCATATAAAGGAAAAATTGATTTAAAGATATCAAGTACAGTATGTGTTTTAGCACTCTCCTCTAAATCAGCTTTTAAATCTT
>JBBQSH010000312.1:0-2173 GCA_038214015.1 Ignavibacteriales bacterium
AAGCACCTTTAATCTGTTATACAATTTTTTCTGGCTCCTTAATTATTATAAAAAACTATCGGGTTGGTTGAACCCGAATACTTATAAACTTTTGTTTTATCTGTTAAAGATTTTTCAATTATCTTCTTAACCTCATCCAAAACCGGAATTTCAGTTTCGAAATGTCCTGCATCAACTAAAAGAATTTCATTCTCTGCATCCTGAAATGTATGATACTTTACATCAGCGGTTACAAATGCATCAGCATTGCTTTGGATGGCAGTATCAAGCAGATCACTTCCTGATCCACCGCAAACAGCAACCTTTTTTATTCTGGATTTTAAACCCTTAGCATACCTTAGATTTTTTATTTTTAATGATTTTGAAACGTGGTTTAAAAATTCTTTTTCTGATAATTCTTCTTTTAATTCTCCTATAACACCCATTCCATAATTAACATTATCATTAGATGTCGGATATACATCATAAGCAACTTCTTCATATGGATGAGCCTTCTTCATAGTTGCAACAACTTTACTAACATCAAAAGAATTAACAAGAACTTCTATCTTTACTTCTTCAACACTTTCAATATTTCCTTTAATTCCAGCCGTTGGATTTGATTTTGCTGATCCGCTAAACGTTCCGGTTCCTAAAGTTCTGAAACTGCAATTTGTGTACTCACCAATTATCCCGGCGCCAGCATTATGCATTGCTTCAGCAACTTTATCTGCGTGTGTTGATGGAACAAATACAACAAGTTTATTTTGATTTGATGAAAGGTTAACGAGGAATTTAGGATTTGTTAGTTTTAGTCTATTTGCAAGTTGAAAACTTACTCCGTCTTTTGTAAAGTCTAAATTGGTATGGGCTGAGTAAAGTGTAATGTCTTTTTTAATAAGCTTTTCTATTATTCTTGATTTCTTGTCATTTCCAACATCAAGTTTTTTTAATGACCGAAAGAGCAGCGGGTGATGACTGATTATCAGATTGCATTTTTTACGGCTTGCTTCATCAACAACTCTTTCATCAACATCTAAACAAATTAAAATGTTTTTAACTTCTCGGCGTAATGATCCAACCTGCAAGCCTACATTGTCTTTATCCCAGGCGATTGATTTCGGTGCCCAGTCTTCAATTATTTTAATGATCTTGTCACATCTCATAATGGCAAAAAAAAATGCACCCTTTTTTAGTTAGGATGCATTCTTATAAACTTCTGGTTTTCGCATTTTGACCGTTAAGGTCTTTTTCTGCAAGAAACTTTAATTTTTTCGGGTTTATTCTTCTCATATTTAGTGCATAAATATAATTCTATTCAAGAAAATAAACAATTTTAGTTTGCTTTAAATCAAAGCTCAACCCAATTACCATCTTCACGGATTAAATCGATTAGCTCTTCCACTGCGTTTTTTGCGGGAATATTACGTCGAACAATATTTTTTTCACGATATAAAGTAATTTTATCTACACCTGATCCAACGTATCCATAATCAGCATCTGCCATTTCCCCGGGCCCATTTACTATACAGCCCATAATTGCAATCTTTACACCCTTGAGATGTTCGGTTCGTTTGCGGATCATTTCTGTTGTTTCCTGCAAATCAAACAATGTTCTTCCACAAGATGGACAGGCGATATACTCCGTTTTGGATATTCTTTGTCGTGCAGCTTGTAAGATATTGAATAAAAGTCGGTTTACAATTTTTTCTTTTGTTTCAGATTTTTTGATGAAGCTTTTTACGTAAGACCTGGATTTTTCCGCTTCATTTATCAGATTATTCACTGATAACCAAACACCATCTCCAAAACCATCTATCAGCAAAGTTCCTAAATCGGTTGATGAATAAAGCTGTAAATCTTCAAAAGTTATTTGGGAGTAATTTCTTTTAATTATTACGGGATTATTTATTTCCTTTCCGAGGAGCTCAAAAAATGCTCTCCTTTGTTCTGCCATTCCATGAAGATTTTCTGTTTCAAGTATCAACACAACAGTTTTGTCATTTTTTATTTTGTTGAGTAAAGATTCTGATAGATCTTCTATACCAACTGAAACAAAATTGAGTTCGTTTGATCTTTTATCGGCATTAAAATATTCATTTGCTGTAAAGATTGGATAACTGTTGTAAATGTTTTCTAAATCTTTCCAGGTTTCAAAATCATAAATTGCATTCAATCCATTAGGACAATCAAA
>JBBQSH010000313.1:0-2137 GCA_038214015.1 Ignavibacteriales bacterium
GCAATACAATTTGGGATACATTGAACACGAAAGATTTTTTGATGATTTTGAAAAAAGAAATCCCGGCCTATTTATAAGCGGCAATTTCCGCGGCGGAATTTCAGTTGGGGATTGCGTAAAGAATGCTGATCTTGTCGCAAACAAGATCAATGTTGAATTTAGAATGTAGAATTTAAAATGATTATTAAAGAAACAACAGCCAAATATTATAATCCGATTGTTGATAAAAGTTTTAAATTTGCTATCAGAATAATTCGGTTTTATAAATTAAAAAATTCTAAAGATTATTCTTTTAATCCCCTTTATAAACAAATTCTGAGATCGGGCACATCAATTGGGGCAAATGTTTCAGAAGCACAAAGTGCTTTTACAAAGAAAGATTTTATTAATAAACTTGGTATTTCATTAAAAGAATCAAGAGAAACTGAATATTGGTTAAAATTATTGAAAGAATCAGAAGTGATTTCAGAAAAAGAATTTAAAAGTCTTTTTTATGATTGCGAAGAACTATCAAAATTATTAACATCAATTATTAAATCGTCTAAAGAAATTTAATTCTACATTATACATTCTAAAATCTACATTGGAGAAGCAATGAGCACATACCCAACAATTCGTCATCGTCGTTTAAGATATAATCCGCTTGTGCGCGATATGGTCAGAGAAACTGTTCTAACAAAAAACGATTTAATTTATCCGCTCTTTGTTGTGCCTGGAACAAAGGTTAAAAATCCCGTTAAGTCTATGCCGGGGGTTTTTCAATTATCAATCGATGAACTTGTAAAAGAATGCAAAGAAGTTCGTGATCTCGGAATTCCCGCTGTAATACTTTTTGGAATACCCAATCACAAAGATGAAGTTGGTTCCGGTGCTTACGATGCAAACGGAATTATTCAGCAAGCCGTTCGTGCTATCAAAGCAGAGGTAAAAGATTTATTAGTTATCACCGATGTTTGTATGTGCGAATATACTTCTCACGGACATTGTGGAGTTTTGAGCGGTGAAGAAATTTTAAATGATGAAACAGTTTCTTTGCTTGCAAAAGAAGCAGTCTCGCACGCAGAAGCCGGTGCTGATATGATTGCTCCTTCTGATATGATGGATGGAAGAGTTGCTGCAATAAGAAAAGCATTGGACTACAAAGGATTTACTAAAATTCCAATTATGAGTTACGCTGCAAAATATTCGTCCGGTTTTTATGGACCATTTAGAGATGCCGCAGACTCAACTCCGGCTTTTGGTGATAGGAAATCGCATCAGATGGATATTGGAAATGTTAATGAAGCTTTGCGCGAAGTTGCTGAAGATATTGAAGAAGGTGCTGATATTGTAATGGTAAAACCTGCCGGACCATATTTGGATGTTATCAGGGCAGTTAAAGAAAAATTTGCAATGCCAACTGCTGCATATCAGGTTAGTGGTGAGTATGCAATGATTAAAGCCGCGGGTGCAAATGGCTGGATTGATGAAGAGCGCGTTATGGTTGAAGCAGCGTTTGCAATCAAGCGTGCCGGTGCTGATATGTTCTTAACTTACTTTGCTAAAGATCTTGCAAGGTGGATTGATAAAACAAGAAAATGAGTAATGAAAGAATAATTTTATGTGGATAATACTTCGAGTATTAATTGGTGTGGTAGTTCTTGCTTTATTAGAGTATTACTTTACAAGAAAAGTAAACCGGGTATTTAAAACTCTCTTTCCTGAATACCCTAGAAAGAAGAAATATTTAATTATATATTCTTTTCTAACTATTCTTAACCTTTATCCGGTAATACTAATTTTTAATGCTATTTATGCAGCAATAACAAAACAATCTGTTGCGTTTCCTCAAAATATTTTTGCAGATTATCTTCTGCTTTATCCATTTTGGGTTTTAATCATTTTAATACTTCAGATAAGTGCACTATTCTTTTTTATTGATCTGCTCAAGTTGGTTTTTTATCCACTCTATAAAAAACATAAACATACGCTTTATCGTGTGCAGGTAAAAATATTTTTAGCTCTTACTGTTTTTTTCGCCGTTTATATTCCAGCAAGAATTATATACGATTATAATACTGTTGAAGTCAGAAGTATTGATTACAAAAAGAATAATCTTCCCAAAGAATTTGAGGGATTTAAGATTGCATTTATTTCT
>JBBQSH010000314.1:0-2126 GCA_038214015.1 Ignavibacteriales bacterium
TTTAGTGAAGTACTCTGGGAGATTGAACTTTACTTAATTAACAACAGCGAACCTGATCCTATTGAGTATATGATAAATCATACCAAAAAATGTGCAAATATGTATTCCAGAATTCACTGGCGTTATTATCCAAAAGACTTCAAACATCCAATCTTTTTAGGAAAAGAAAATTCATTTAATGAATCAATCAGCACATTCAAAAAACTATTTACAAAACTGATTGACTAGTATCAATTACAGGAGGCCCAACTTAAATTTGCAAGGTTTGATATGAAAAAAGTAATTTTTTCTCTTGGTTTGTTAATTATGTTTTTCCTAATAGTAATTAGCTGCGCTCCTTCAACAATCGTTACAACTATTTATTTACAGGCAGTTGAAGTGTATTCTCCAACAAATAATTCCCCAGTTCACATAACGGATAGTTCTGAGACTGGAGTTACAATCTTTCCCAGAATATCTTTTAACACAAGAATACGCTTACTGGAAAAATCGATCAGCATACGCCAGTAAATTCACAAGGCGTATTTCAAGTAGATACTGTATTTAACAACGATGGAACATTTTATTTTCAGGAAACTCCTGGCGCTAACAAATACCCATTTGAAGGAAAGAATTTTATCTGGTATACGCCCGACCTTTTTCAGGTAATTCCTATACTGCAATTTGATTTCAATTTATAACACGCCGGCAAATTGTCATTCCGGACTCGATCCGGAATCCATATCTTTTAAGTTTGAACTGTAATCTTTCACTTTAAATTCATCATAAAAACTGTTTGTAATGATCATAAATCCTATGCCTGCCGCGGCACCAAGTAGAATCATTGAGTTTCCTTTTGAAAACTGATCATACAAAAATTCAAGATTAAAGTAATAACTAAATCTAAAGTAAACCAATTTGCCGGCGTGTGAAATTAGATTCCCAAAACCCGCACCGAAAAAAGCAAACAGCAATAGCTTTGAGGTCTTATAGACAATTCTAAACTGAGGATAACTTATTGCTACTTCTTTTATCAAACCATAAATAGAAAAAATTCCAACAACCATCCAGAAGAATTCGCTGTTGCCGATAAAATCAGGAATGAGGAATATGGTTATAAGTAAAATCATTAAACGAAAAATGATTGTGACATAAAGTTGCGGATAATCCAGAAAACTAAGTTTACCAACAAGAGAATCATTAATACTTTTTGTAATGCTGTTCTTGTTTACAATTTCAGTTTTCTCAAATCCGCAGCTTGGGCAGTCTTTTAATTCGTGCTCGGATTTCTCTCCGCAATTTGGACAGATGCTTGTGTACATTAATCTTTAATTAACATTTTTGACAAGATATCGCTTAATCTTCTGTGTTGTTGTTTTTTCAAACTCGCTGTCTCGCACATAAAATTTTCTTATCTGTTTAAAAGCAGGAAGCTCTTTATTTGTTTCTTTAACCGCTTCTGCAATTATATCGTTAACTAGTTCCGGAGTAATTTTAACTTTATTTTTTTCTGAGTATTCAATAAACGCTTCAGCATCTGTTACAATTTGTACTGCAATTATTTCTGTGTGCTTTTCATCTTCCTCGCCGTAAACCATACTTTCTTGCACAAATGGATTTCTATTTAATATATCCTCTATCTCTTCTGGAAAAACATTTTCTCCGCTTTTTGAAATAATAACATTTTTCTGTCTGCCGTTTATGTGCAGAAATCCATCTTCATCAAAGAAGCCTATATCACCCGTTTTAAACCAACCATCATCAAAAGCATCATCAGTAAGTTTTTGATTTTTGTAATAGCCGAGCATTACGCTATCCCCTTTAATATAGATTTCTCCAATTCCATTTTCATTTGGATGATTGATTTTAATCTCAAGACCTGGTAAAGGTAATCCGGCAGCATTATCTTTAAAACTATATAAGCGATTCAGTGCAGCAATAGGTGATGTTTCTGTAAGACCGTAACCCTGTACAAAATTAAATCCAAGCTCTCGCAAACCTTTTGCAACTTTGGGATCTGGTGCTGCACCGCCTGCAATAAATAATCTTATATGTCCACCAAACTTATGATGAAGTTCTTTAAAGATTAATTTCTTAGAACTCTTCCAACCGAATGACTGAAATATATTTGTTAATGAAATTAACGG
>JBBQSH010000315.1:0-2094 GCA_038214015.1 Ignavibacteriales bacterium
GGATTGAGTTGTTTTACGGCAGATAAAAAAATAGGAAAACCATCTCTTGAGTCTTCTAATCCAAGTTGTTTTCCACCAACACTGAAAGGTTGGCAAGGCGGACCTCCAATAACAATATCGGCTTTTGGATATATTGATTCAGGTGTTAGTTTTCCAGTTATACATTCTCCAATAAGGTTTTTGTTGTAAGTTTTACAGGCATTTTCGTTCATTTCGTATCCAATAGTCTTGAATCCGTTTGCTTCAAAACCAAGAGACAATCCACCGCAACCAGCAAAAAGGTCAACAACAGTTTTGTTTAATTCGGTGTCTACCCACGGTTTTAGCTTGCTATTTATCTCTTTCCAATATTCCATTTTGTAAAATTACAACTATTTTCTTCTATGTCCAATTTTTTTGTCTTGTCCTAGTCTACGTTGACCTTTTTTTGTTAAAAATTCGGTTTAAAACTATAAAATTGGCTTGCCAATTTTGGGTTAGGTTTTTTTAGTTTTTTCTTCAAAAAAAATGAAGATTAAAAGAAGTGGCATTTTTAAAATGCCATCTTCATTTTCTTTGACTATGATTTTGGCACTATTCGAGTTGCTCCTCAGCATTGCTCGTTTCCATCCTCACATAGTCTTACAATAGTAGTAAATTGGTTTTTAAACGGCAACTTTATTTTCTTTTTTATAAGATTTGTTTATCTGTTTATTGTATTGTAAATGAACGGATTGTGGTGTTTTTAAATCAAGGCTCCAATGCGTTCTTTCATTATTGTAAATTTCAATGGCTTCTTTTGTCATTACTTTTGCTATGTGAACTGATTTTAAGGTTCTTTTTAATCCAAATTCATATTTTAAAATTCCGTTTATTCGCTCTGCAATTGCATTTTCGTAAGGATCATATTTTTGAGTTGTACTTAATATAAAGCCTTTTCCTTCAGCAAATTCGCTATGATCTGGGCAGCAATATTGTATACCTCTATCGCTATGGTGAATGATGTTTTTATGATTAAAAACACAATTTTGATGCGCCATTTTAAGCGCATTTTTTACCATTTCTACTCGCATATTGTCTTCTAATGCCCAACCCATTATTTTTCTAGAATAGGCATCTGTAACCAAGGCTAAATAGGCGTGTCCTGCATCGGTTTTTATATAGGTTATATCAGCCACAAAAACTTGTTCAGCGTGCGTTACTGCTAGATTGTATAATAGGTTAGGGGATTTGTAAAAGAAGTGTTTAGAGTCAGTTGTGATGTGAAAACGTTTGGTTCTTTTTATGAATAATCCTCTACTTCTAAGCAAATCAAATAGCGCATCTCTACCCATTTTAATATTGTTTTGAACAAATCTTTCTTTTAAATGATCTAAGAGTTTTCTGGTTCCTGTTCCAGGCATTCTTTCACGTATTTCTAATACTAAATCAACTACGGTATTATTACGAATTTGTTTAATTTTATCGGAAGCAATTCTTTGATAATACCCTTGTTTGCTTAGCCCGAGTGATTCGTAAATCCATTTTATTTTAAAAGTTTTTTCTTCTTTTTCTGGATTTCGTTTGCTAACCACTCGGGCAAGTACTTTTTTGAAAGTTCCTCTCCTGTAACAGATTCAAATTCAATGATTAACTCTTGTTGAAAGGCTTTAATTCCTTCTAAATCTTCTATTTGGCTTTTTAGTTTACGAATTTCATCGTCTTTGCTAATGCCTTTGTTGGTTTGCTCGTAATTGGTTAGTTTTTTCATCCAGTATTCGATTGTGCTTTTTGAAATATCGTATTTTTTCGAAGCGTAATTTAAAGAAATTTGTCCATTGTTGATTTGTTGAATTACAAAAAGTTTGTATTCAAAACTTACTTGTTTGCCGTTTCTTCTTCGGACGGGTTGATTTTCGGGTGTTTCCATTGGTTACTAAAGGTGTTTAAATTTTAGTCAACCTATTTTAGGACGCCACATTCGGTAAAATGGCATATAACGGTTTGCGGCTTGGCGAAGGTGGCGATTTTTACCACAAATGTTTATACGAAGCACACAGCTCAAACTTACAAAAAATTGTCATACGAAGCACTAAACCGCCACTTTTGCCAAACCGCTGTTAGGCGTATGTGCTT
>JBBQSH010000316.1:0-2076 GCA_038214015.1 Ignavibacteriales bacterium
TTATGATCATAATTAATTTTAAAAATCAGTGTACTACCTGAAAAAAATTTTTCTGATATAACTGAAGAATTAAATAATGAAAAAAACATTAAAAATTACATATACCATATTCCTTATAGCCTTTACCATAATAGGTTGTAAAGAAAGCAAATCACAAGCAAATAAAGAAATGAAAAATATTATGAATGAGATCAATCCAAATTTAGAAAAAGTAACATTTGGCTCGGGATGTTTTTGGTGCACAGAAGCTATTTTTGAAAGAGTAAACGGAGTTACGGCTGTGGTCTCAGGTTATTCCGGTGGAAAGGTTGATAATCCTACATACAAGGAAGTTTGCGATGGAACTACCGGACACGCTGAATGCACACAGATAACTTTTGATCCTGCAGTTGTTAGTTATGATGAGTTGCTGGAAATATTCTGGAAGACACATGATCCGACTACATTAAATAAACAGGGTAATGATGTTGGTACACAATATCGATCTGTAATTTTTTATCACAACGATGAACAAAAACAAAAAGCAGAATATTATAAGGGCAAACTAACCAGCGAAAAAATTTGGGATAAACCAATTATAACCGAAATTACAAAGTTTGAGAAATTTTATCCCGCCGAAGATTATCATCAGGAGTACTATGAAAATAATCCAAACCAGGGGTACTGTGCTTATGTTATAACTCCCAAGGTAGAAAAGTTTGAAAAGATTTTTAAAGATAAGCTTAAGAAGTAAAAGCAAAGCAGATTTGGTTAAAAGCAAAAATGTCATTCCCACGAAAGTGGGAATATATATTGTTTATGGGGATAGATTCCCGTTTTCACGGGAATGACACAAAAATCTATATTAAGCAATCACGGAAACATTACGTAAATGTGCCTAACTAACTTTTAACCACTCCATTAATAGTACAGTTATCACAATTGCCGCAAGGCTGCTCGTCAGGGAATCCAAAATAATCTGATATGAAAACTCTTCTGCATTTCTCTCCGCGAAAATAATTTACTACTGATAAAAGTTTTTTATTATCATTTAAAAGTTTTTCTTTTAAGTGATCTTCATTCTGTAAAATATCGGGCAGTTCATTTACAATTTGCAAGTTTTGTTTTTCAACATCACCATCTGTTACACCATAACGATCTAACATCGCAAGTGCAGTTTCTACTCTAAAATCATTTTTGTTTTTAAAACTTATTTGTTCACGGATGTAATTCACTCCGCTGGAATTAATTAAACCGATCTCCCGTTTTAAAATATCATACAATGCTGAATAAAAATTCGCATCCGGATTAGACCATTTTATAAACTCCATCTGAGTGTAAAGATCTTCCTGGTTGTAAAGTAAAAGACAAAGTGAATCATTTCCATCTCTTCCTGCTCGTCCAATTTCCTGGTAATAAGATTCTATTGATGAAGGAACTTCTGCATGAATAACAAATCTTATATCGGATTTGTCTATTCCCATTCCAAAAGCATTTGTTGCAAGAATAAGTTTTTGTTTCTCATTCAGGAAATCTCTCTGCATACTTTTTCGTTGTCTGTCTTCAAGTTTGCCATGATAGACTCCATGCTTAAATCCTTTATCTCCAAGAATTTCAGAAAATCTTTCTAATGTTTTGATAAGAGAAAAATAAATTATTCCGTTTCCATCATACTTTTGTAAAGTTGAAATTATTTCGCGAAGTTTTTCTTTATCATCAAAAACATCAACGGCTTCTAATCTTAAATTTGGGCGCTCAATTCCTTGATGAAATATTTTTAATTCATCTTTAGCGATGTGAAGCTTTTTTATAATATCTTCCTGAACATCGTGAGTTGCTGTTGCGGTTAACGCAATAGTAAGTGGGTTGCCAATAAGTTCTCTAAACTCACCAATCCGGGAATAATCTGGTCTAAAATCATGACCCCACTCAGAAATACAATGTGCTTCATCCACAGCAAGTAAATCTATTTTAACTTTTTGTATTTGTTTAACAAAATCTTGTTTGCGGAATCTTTCCGGTGTTACATAAAGCAGTTTAATTTTTCCTGAGATAAATTGCTCAAGTCTTTTTTCTCTTTCCTGTTTGGATAAAGTT
>JBBQSH010000317.1:0-2065 GCA_038214015.1 Ignavibacteriales bacterium
TAAAGATGTTATAAAGGAATCAAAAATAATTATCCAGGAAATAAAATCTGAAAACAAAGATGTATTTACTGAAAAAGTTGAAAAGATAAGTGATAAAAATGATTTTGTAGTTGGAGATTTTGTTGGAATAAATAATTCATCCACTACAGGTAAAATAATTGAACTGAACAAATCCAAAAGCAAGGCAACTATTTTATCTGGTACAATTAAAATGCAGGTTAATGTCTTGGATCTTTTTGAAACTAAAGAAAAGAAGACTATTGTTGACAATAGTTTTTCATCTTTTAAAATTTCTGATGCAAATTTCAGATTGGATATCCGCGGGGAAAAACCTGAAGCTGCTGAGTTTCAAATAATTAAGTTTTTAGATGATGCTTATCAAGGTTCATTAGAGCGTGTTGAAATTCTTCATGGAAAGGGGACAGGAGTTCTTAAAAAAACTGTATGGGATATTTTAAAACAACATGAAAAAGTGAAGAACTTTTACTTTGCAGCTATTGAATTTGGCGGCGAAGGTATTACTATTGCAGAATTAAAATAGGAGTTTATTTGTTCAAGAAAATTCTTATTGCCAACCGCGGTGAAATTGCCGTTAGAATAATTAAGGCTTGCAGAGAGCTTGGGATTAAATCAGCAACAATTTATTCTGATGCTGATCTAACTTCACTGCATACAAGAATGACTGATGAATCATTTTACATTGGTGATTCTGCTGCTTCCGAATCTTATCTTAATAAAAATAAAATTATTGAACTTGCAAAATCAATCAACGCTGATGCAATACATCCCGGTTATGGATTCTTTTCTGAAAATGCTTCGTTTATTGAAGAAGTTGAGAAAAGTGGAATAATATTTATTGGTCCTTCCTCAAAATCAGTTAAAATGATGGGAAGCAAAACTGCCGCAAGAACTTTGATGAGTAAAAACAATGTTCCAGTTGTTCCGGGTACTTTAGAAGCTATTAAAAATGTTGAAGAGGGAATTAAGTTTTCCGAGAAGATCGGATTTCCGGTTTTGTTGAAAGCTTCTGCCGGTGGTGGTGGAAAGGGAATGAGAAAAGTATCTAGCAAAGAAGAATTTAAATCAGCTTTTGAATCAACAAAAAGGGAAGCACTTAAATCTTTTGCTAACGATGAAGTTTACATTGAAAAGTTTATTGAAAGTCCAAAACATATTGAGGTTCAGGTTATTGCCGATAAACATGGAAATTACAGACATGTTTTTGAGAGAGAATGCTCAATACAAAGAAGACATCAAAAAATAATTGAAGAAGCACCATCTGCTTTTGTGGACGAGATTACAAGAAATAAAATAACAACTGCAGCTATTCAAGCAGCTAAAGCTTGTGGCTATTTTAATGTAGGAACGATTGAGTTTCTTATGGATTCAAACAAAGAATTTTATTTTCTTGAAATGAATACAAGAATTCAGGTAGAACATCCCGTCACAGAATTAATTTCTGGGATTGATCTTGTAAAAGAACAAATATCAATTGCGGCGGGTAACAAAATTTCATTTGATCAGAATGAGATTGGAATTAATGGTTATGCTTTAGAATGTAGAATTTATGCAGAGGATCCTGATAATAATTTTCTTCCCTCAACTGGCAAAATACTACACTATAAAGAACCCAATGGAATAGGGGTGAGAGTTGATTCTGGTTTTACAGTTGATTCAGAGATATCCATTCATTACGATCCAATGATAGCCAAACTTATTTGCTGGGATAGAGATAGAAATAAAGCTATACTCAGAATGAACCGAGCATTGGATGAGTTTGAAATTGCTGGTATAACCACAAATACTAAATTTTTAAGTTACATCTTAAATACTATTGAATTTTCAAAAGGGGATTATGATATTAATTTTATTGATAATCTAAATTACACTTCATTATTAGCAGATAAATTATCTAAGAGTAAAGATGAGCACGAAACTGCTGCAAGTATTTTAGCTGCACTTATTCAATCAAAAAAGAAATCTGCACAAAAAGTAAATACTTCTGTAAAGAATAATAACTGGTGGGAGCAGAATTATGAGTGAATTTATAGTTAGAATAAATGGC
>JBBQSH010000318.1:0-2057 GCA_038214015.1 Ignavibacteriales bacterium
TTTACGCCTCTTTGCTTCCACGAATCAGTTAACTCTTCTCTAATAGCAATACTACGCATTCGTTTTTCTATCCAATCTTCCGAGTAACCTTTTAATTTATAAAGTTCACGTGTACGTTGTGTTGCCAATTCAGGGTTTTCAATTTCATCTAATCGATCTGATCCTACTTGAGCTAACCAAAGTTTAAATGGCTCAGCTTTAGGAGACGGAATGGATTGAATGATTCTCAGTAAGCCTTTGGTATTAGAGCAACCCATTTTTTGTTTGCCGCCAGAAGTTTCTACTAAAAGGGTAGGTACAAAATGTACCCATCCTTCAGCTAATGCTTCATCTCTTTGCCTCATGCGTTTTACATATTGTTTAGGATCTGCGCTATCTGTTAATACTGCTACAACATCTTCAACAACAAAATACCAAACTTTCTCTTCTTCATTCCATACTGAACGAATACGTTTGCTCTCAAATAATTTTATATGACTCATAACGGCTCAGTTCTATAACGTGGGGAAAGATTCACTTAAGCAAACAGTTTTTCTAATCTAAAAAGGAAGAAAGATACATCTCTTACACCTTTTTGGTTTGCTCTAAACAATTTTATTTTAGAGTTAAATGATTCAGCATTTGCATTCGTATTTCTATTAATAAAGAAGTTTAAAATAGTATCTAAATGATATTCGATTGATTTAGCAGCTGTATTAAATTCTTTGATGTTGCTATTTTTAATGTCATTGATCCAGTCTTTAAATTGTCGTTTTGCATTTCCAATATGATGGTTTTCGTATATGTTTCTAAATTGCGTGGCAAGGCTGTGCGCTGTTTTTAAAAGTGGATATTTCATAAATAATATATCCGCTCTCTGCTGTTGTGCCGATGTCCAATCCGCATCCCTTTTAAATAACAAATATCTACTTCGGGTCAGTAATTGCTTTAGCATATCGCCATTAGCGAATACTTCCGGATTATATTTTAAGCCATTTATTCTCGCTTTTTTTATTTCTTCATTTTCTTTGTCAATTGCCTCCCATCTATAATTGATACGAAGATGTTGTAATGCTTCTAATACCAGTTTTACAACATGGAATCTATCGGTTACTAAACTAGCATTTGGAAAGCTCATTCGTGATGCAAACTCCATATTACGAGCCATATCAAGGGTTATTTCTTTCACCTCTAATCGTTTAGATAATGGAATCTTTTCAAGTACTTCTATAATTTTTGATGCACTGGTACTTGCAACCATAGCGATGATTGTTTTCTTTTTACCCTTACCAGCTTTTGATGTTACAAACGTATATAGTTCTCCATTTGACAAACTGACCTCGTCAATGCTTATATGAGAACTTATGTTTTGAGGATAAATTAAGTATTTTTTTGCGTGTCGTTTTTGTTCCCAATTTTGGTAACCACTTGTTTTATATTTATATGAACGATATAATTTTCTTCTGGAAACTTTGTGATAATAAGCAACTGTGCTTATCGCATCTTCTCTATTATTAATGTGCTTGTTTTAAAAAATCAGAGAGCTCTTTGGTAAATTTAGTGCCCTCTGCTATCAATGTAAAATCTCTATGAATATTCTGTTTACTTAATTTATGACGCCATCGTCTTCTATGAATTTCTAAATAAACAGCTCGGCCTCGCAATGGGAAGTCTTGGACTAATCTTGCTTTATAAAATCCTTTCGATTCATAATCATCTAAATTATACTCATTAGGAATTGTGTTATTCTCCTTAAGGGTTATAACATAATAATCTTCCTGGCTAATACTATCAGGTACTATTTCGACTTCTGTAATCTCAAAATAGTCAAGCAAATCTTTAGGTAATATGCTTTTTGCAAATTCTTTATAATCCAAATCCTTAGTTTTATTTAAAAACCTAAAATTACGATTTTCCCCACGTTATGGTATTGCACCGAAAATCGTAACTTTAAGTTTTAAATAAAACTAAGGATTTGGATTATAAAGAATTTGCAAAAAGCATATTACCTAGAGATTTACTTGATTTTTTTGAGATCACTGGAGTCAAAATAATTCCTGAGAGCATAAACCAGGAAG
>JBBQSH010000319.1:0-2050 GCA_038214015.1 Ignavibacteriales bacterium
CATTCCGAACCCCTATTTATCGGAGTGAGGAATCTGTTTTAATAATTCATAAGATTTCTCTCTTTGTTCGAAATGACAAAAAAAACAATTGTAAATTAAATGTAAAACCAGCTTTTGGCACTCTCAATGACTTTCTGTTAATGCAAATCATTTCTATTATTTAATTGTAAAACTAAACGATTACAAAAACTATAAATCAAACGAAGCCATGGAAATCTTAATAAAAGAAAGCGACTCTCTACAATCTGAAATAGCTGATAAAACTGAAATACTAAATCAACTTGAAGGTAAAGTAAAAGAATGGATGGAAGATCATGTTGATAAAAGAAAATTATGGTTCTCCAGCGATTTTCTTCCTGCTGATGAAAAAATGAATGATGATCAGGAAAGCAATACTAAAAATTTACGTGAACGTTCACGTGGAGTTAAAGATGAAGTTCGCGTTGCTGTTGCTTTAAACCTTTTAACCGAAGAAGGTTTGCCGCATTTTCACAGGCTGATTGCACAACATCTTGGTGATAGAAGTTTTTGGTCCAAATGGAATAACATGTGGACTGCAGAAGAGGACAGACACGGTGCTGTTATTAGGGATTATGTTCGTGATGCACGATTGTTCAGTTTTCGTGAAGTTGAGTTGATGCAATTTTATTATATAGAAAGTGGTTTTAATCCGGATTGGGATAAAGATCCTTACAAAGTTTTTGTTTATACAACATTGCAAGAAAGAGCAACGCAGGTTTCGCACAAGAACACTGGCAAACTTGCTGGACAAGACGAGCCATTATTAAATGGCATTCTAAGCAACATAGCCGCTGATGAAGCGAAACATTATACTTTTTACAGAAATGTTTTTAAAGAAGTGCTTAATCTTGATCCAAACAGAGCAATAATTTCTGCCGCGGATATTATGCCTGCTATTGATATGCCAGGAATTTCAATGCCGAATTTTCGTGATATGGCTGATGTAGTTAGAAGAGTTGGTATTTATGGTCCGCGTGATTATAAAAAGATTGTTGAAGAAGCAATTAAGTTTTGGGAAATTGAATTGATTACAGGATTGAATGATGTTGCACAAAAAGCACAGGGAAAAATTCTTTCTATTCCTAAGCGATTAGAAAATGTTGCAGAGTACATTGAGAAAAGAACTGAATCAAAAACTTTTAGTTTTGATTTTATATATAATAGAATTTTGATGTCTGAATAAGCAAATGTTCAATTTGCTAAGAGAATCTCTAGATTGATAAGAATCATTTAGATTTTCAAGATAGTAAATACGATGGTAAAGGAATTGTAAGTTCGGGTAAAAAATAAATTAAATCACTGAGGTTCAAATGCTTAAAAATAGTGCAGATATTAAAAGTCTTATTTACATATTAATTACCACGTTACTTTTTATTATTCAATGGGTGTTTATAGGTGTCAACTCAATTATCTACACATGGTATTTATTTATGTCGGTGGCTGTTTCTGTAATGACTCATAATCACAATCATTTGCCGATGTGGAAATCTAAAACACTAAATACTTTTACTGATTGGTGGTTAACAGTATTTTACGGCTTCCCTGTTTTTGCCTGGATACCAACCCATAATAAAAATCATCACCGGTTTAATAACCGTGAAGGCGATGACTCCATTACATACAGGGTAAGCGAGAAAAATAATTTTCTCACACTCGTTTCATATCCAACTATAAGTGGTTATTACCAGCAGAAAGCAATATCCAATTATCTGAAAGATTTAAAAGCAAATAATAAGGAGAAATACTGGTTATGCATCTCTCAGTACGTCATACTTTTTTTGTGGATAGCAGGAGCTCTTTTATTAGATTGGCAAAAAGCACTTCTCTTAGTTATCATACCTCAACAAGTATCTCTGTTCAGTGTGCTAATATTCAATTACGTCCAGCATGTACATGCAAATGAAGAATCTGAGTGGAATCATTCAAGAAACTTTACCGGCTTTTTAAATTTTATGCTGTTCAATAACGGCTATCATACAATTCATCATCACAAAGCAGGACTTCACTGGAGTAAAGTTCCTGAAGCACA
>JBBQSH010000320.1:0-2032 GCA_038214015.1 Ignavibacteriales bacterium
TTTATTGCCGGAGCTTTTAATTCTTCATTCCATTTTTTGTTAAGATCATACACGTAACCAAAATCCATCTGCTTAGCTAAACCATAATTATTTAGTGCTGTTTCATCAACATCAAATATCACTGCTGAGTTGTTCTTAATCTCAACTTTATCAAACTTTTCTTTTGCGTCTTTTATTACTCCACTAATCTCCTCCTCAAACTTACCTGATTCGTAATAATCTTTAACATTATCTTTTGCTGTTCTTAAATTTACAAGTTGATTAGAAGAACAATTAATAAACGTGAAAAGGAAAGCAAGCTGAAGGACTATAATTTTATACATTATGATTATACTTCAAATATTTCTTTACTAAGTTTTGATTGTCTAATGATGGATAGAAGTGTCCCGATCTTAATTTCAGAGTGATTTGGAATCGGAATTGTTATAGTGGAGGTTTCAGTTCTCTTTTGCATTATTATGTGACTACCCCGTTGCCTGATCTCTACAAAACCACTTTTCAATAAAATTTTGCAAACATCTTTGCCGGATAAAACTTTTAGTTTACCCAACAACAACCTCAAGTTGAGTGATAAATAATTCAGAATGTAATCTTTCCTTAATTTCAGAAGGACTAGCATCTTCTAAAAACATTTCAATAGCTTCTTTTAGGTTTTGTCTTGCTTCTTCAACTGAATTACCCTGGCTTGCAATGTCTAATTCAGGGCATAAAGCCACATACATATCATTTTCTTTTTCAATGATTGCGGTAAAATTTCTTTTGGTCTTCATCTTTTAACCTTTATTACTTTGATTATAAATTAAACAAGTTCGTCCATTTAAACAATGAAGCAATAAAGTGATTCAACAATTTAACAGATTGCTTCAGTCGAAGACTCCTTCGCAACGACTAATTACAGATTATTTATTTCCGAAAAAGAAGAGTAATGGTCTTTCTAATCTTGCTGCCCACTCTCTTTCATTGTGTTCTGCGCCAGGAGAGTAGAAGTAATCAATATCTTGTCCAATTACATATCCCTTTTTTGAAAGTTCAACAAACATCCTTTGCCCGCGTACATTTCCATCTTCACCATGATCAATGTAAAACTTAACGTGCTTTTTATGTCCTGTGTATTCTTCAACCTGTTTAATACTTCTATCATTGTTGTAATAAAATGAACTTGACATACAGCCAGCCATAGAAAAAACATCTGGATAATGCCAGGCAGCGTAAAAAGAAATCAATCCACCCATTGAAGAACCCATAATTGCTGTGTTGTCTTTATCCGATAAAGTTTTGTAAGCAGAATCTATAAATGGTTTAAGTTCTGTTACAATCAACTTCAAATAATTTTGTCCTTTTTCAGTCCAGCTGTATTCATCAAGTCTATCGGGGGAATTATAAATCCCCACAACAATAATTTCTTTAATCTTTTTCTGTTTGATGAGCTTCATTACAGTTTCATCAACACGCCAGTCTTTTCCCACAAAAGCGGTTTTGGGATCCATAATATTTTGTCCATCGTGCATGTAAAGCACAGGATATTTCTTATCCGGATTTCTTTGTGGATTATACCCGATCGGTAACCAAACAACAATATCTCTTTTATTGTTAAGGATCGGTGAAAATACTTCTTTATGATATTCTACTTTACCAACAATTTCTTCTTTTTCCTGTCCGGGTTTTCTACGTGGTTTTTTATTTTCTGCAGCCATTTTTCAATAATTTTATTAATCGGCTGTAAAGATAATTAAATTCTCCTTGTCTCTTTGATTTTGAAATAAAATAATATTTGTACCCGTCAAATGTCATCTGTTCTACTGGCTTATTAAGTTTATTTTGTGGATTTTTGAGATAGATAATTTTAATGATTTTTTCTAAAACCGGAGATTAAATTTATGGCTGTTATCAGACCTTTTAAAGCACTTAGACCTACAAAAGAGAAATCCCAGCAAGTTGCAAGTGTTCCTTATGATGTAGTTAATCGTGAGGAAGCTAAGCACGCGGCAGAAGGAAATCCATTAAGCTACTTGCACATCACAAGATCAGAAAT
>JBBQSH010000321.1:0-2031 GCA_038214015.1 Ignavibacteriales bacterium
ATGAGTTACCACTTTCAGATGTTTATGAACTTGGAATTCGAAATCTTGATTTAGAATTTTACAGTGAAGCAATAAAATGCTTTAACCTTTTATTAAAAGATGATCCGCTTAATTATGAATATTATTGCTTTAGAGGAAGAGCATATCACGGACTTGAATTGTTTAATCATGCGATTAAGGATTATAAAAAATCAGTTAAAATTAATAAAAGATACGCTGATGGATATTATTATCTTGGATTAGCAGAGATAAGTTTAGGCAACATTGATGAGGCAATTCTTGATTTTGAGTTGGCAGCTGATTTTGGAAATGAGAAAGCCAAAGCTCTTCTGAAAAAGTACTTTAAATACTAAGAGTTTTCCGTCCGTTCACCGATAAATACTTTCCTTTCGCCGATTTTTACTTTCGCGATTGTTATCTTTGTATTACTTTTCCGCCAGAAAACGGTACATCTATTTAAGGAGCAGAAAATGGAAGAAAATAAAAACAAAGTTGATAAACGAGTAATGCTAGGAAGCATACTCATTGGATTGGGAGGTTTATTCTTTCTTAATTCATTGGATATTTTTGATTTTAATTTTGGCAGGGTAATTTTTTCCTGGCCATTCTTTTTTATTGTAATCGGAATGTATCTTACTCTTAACACCTCAAGAAAAATGCTTGGCGGAATTATAGCCGGACTCGGTTTCGTCTTTATCCTTCCAAGAATTTTTCCTTCTATTGATTATGATGGATCTATTGTTTTTGCAATATTTTTAATTGCAATAGGCAGTTATATAATTCTTAATCAAAAAAAGAAAACTGAAGCAACTGATGAATTGGGACAAATCACAAAGGATGTTATTGATGATGTTGCAATATTTGGCGGCGGAACAAAAATAGTAAACTCGGATAATTTTCGCGGCGGCAATATTACCGCAGTTTTTGGCGGATCGGAAATTATACTTAAAGGATGTAAACTCTCTGAAGGTACCAGCTCAATAGATATTCTTGCGGTTTTTGGCGGAACCACAATAGTAGTTCCTAATGACTGGAATGTTGTAATGAATGTTACTTCAATCTTTGGCGGCTTTTCTAATAAAAGTGTTAAGGACCCAAGTGCGTTTATTGATCAGAGCAAAACTTTGATAATAAAAGGATTGGTTGTTTTTGGCGGCGGTGAATTAAAAACATATTTGTAAAAATCATATATGTCTATTAATCCCATATTAAAAAGTCCTAAAAGCATTTTACTATACTTGCTCTTTGTCATAGTTATCGCTGTTCTTTATATAAATTTGATAACGCTTGAAGGCAAAGCTTCATTCACTATAAAGTTAGTTGATGCAATTGCCTTCAATCTTTTAATTGCTGCACTTGGATTAAGCTTCTGGTACTCTTCTGTTTATCTTTCTATTGAAAATAATCAGATCACGAAAGTTATTCTAACACACTTTGGCGGTGGAATTTTAATTTCTATGGTGTGGCTTGCGCTTGGATATTTTGCTGTTATAAGTATTATAAATGATACTGATATGTTTGGTGATTTTTTTATAAAAACTATTAAATCAAGATTCATTATCGGGATACTTTATTATTTTCTACTTACTGCATTTTACTACGTTGTTATTTATTATTCTGAATTTCAGGAAAGAACAGTAAAGGAAACAGAATTAAAAAATCTAGTTACTGAAGCAGAATTGAGATCATTAAAATTTCAAATCAATCCGCATTTTATTTTTAATAGCCTAAACTCAATGAGCGCATTAACTGAGATTGATCCGAAAAAAGCAAAGCAAATGATTATTAAACTTGCAGATTTTTTACGCTACACTTTAGCCAATAACGACAGGCAACAAAACTCTCTTAACGAGGAACTAAAAAACATAAAATTGTATCTTGATATTGAGAAGATAAGATTTGATGACAAATTTATTTATGTTGAAGAATTACATGAGGAATGCGGTAAAACTGAAATCCCGAGTATGATACTTCAGCCGCTTTTTGAAAATGCCATCAAACATGCCGTTTATGAAACACTTGATGCAGTTA
>JBBQSH010000322.1:0-2025 GCA_038214015.1 Ignavibacteriales bacterium
AATCGATTTTGAATTAGTAACTTCATAGGAGTTCATAGCCCCAACATTACCTGTGCCTGCATTAGTGATATCAATTCCCTTAGTTAATTTTAATAAAAGATATGCTGTTGGAATTGATCCAAATAAATAGCCAATAATAGAACTTAATAGATATTGCATATAAAATAATTTTGTTTGATTGTTTAAAGATAAGAAAAAAAAACTAGTGAGATACTGCAGTGGGGAAGTGATAATTTAAAATTAATAAAATGCTAGTTTATGATTTTCGCTAATAATATTTCCGGCTTTATCTCGCAGGTTATTTATGATAAGTTTATAAGAAGATTCAGGCATGTACTTTTCCGTATAAAGCACAACTGCGGTATCACCTGCAACAACACCGACTTTGTAAACAGTAATCTGAGTTTCATCGTCACGGAAAATTGTATAGTTATCAGTATTAAAAATTCCATCGCGGGACATCGGCTCGTTAAACTTAACAAGTACTTTGGATGTATCTGCCATTTGCTGGGCAAATAATTCGGAAAAGGACGAAGTAAAAAGGATTAATAAAAAAGATATTTGAAATAGTTTAAGCATATCATCAATTTGAAATAATTTGACTATTTCTACTATCCCAAACTCATGCCAAGAAAAGAATTATAAATTTGCTAAAAAAGCATCCCGTTATTTCATTTTAATCTCAAATGAGGAGATTTAATATTGGACTGTTGCAAAAAAAGACAGAATAACAAATCTTTTTAATAGAGGGTTTTCTAGGAAAAGGATTTAGATAAGAATTTGAAGTGCCGGTCGGATTCGCCCCGATAGGAATCGGGGTTGCAGACCTTCTCCTTAAGCCTATTTAATTAATGATAGTCTGTAACCTGCATCTTCTTTGAGAAGTTGGATATTAATCTTTCCTTTTCTTTCTTTTAATTTTTTCTCAAAAGACAATGCTTCAGATTTGTTTTCAAAGGACTCATAATGAATTACTTCAAGAGGTCTTCTGTTTCTGGTAGATTTTACAAGTCCGGAGTTGTGCTCTAAAATTCGCCTTTGAATATTGGAGGTCATTCCAATATATCTTTTATTATCTTTTTTGCTGATAAGAATGTAGACGTAAAACATAAAAAAGGTTGGTAAGTATGAGGCGCCGGTCGGATTCGAACCGACGAATAAAGGTTTTGCAGACCTTCCCCTTAAGCCACTTGGGTACAGCGCCAAATTTAGAAAATAAAATCCACTTTTAGTGGATTTAGAGCGGGAAACGGGACTCGAACCCGCGACATCAACCTTGGCAAGGTTGCGCTCTACCAACTGAGCTATTCCCGCATACAAAAAAACTTAAACAATGTCTTAAAAAAGACGTGTGAAATATAATATCGTGTTCTCATTTATGCAATAATCTTAAATAAAAAGAGCCGCAAAAGCGGCTCTAAATAAAAGAAAGTTTAATGAAAATTATTTCATCAACATCATTTTTCTAACACTTGAAAATTGAGCAGTTTCAACTTTGTATAGATACATTCCACTTGGTAGTGAAGCTGCATCAAATGTAACATTAAATGAACCTGCGTTCATATATTCGTTCTTAAGAACTTTTACTTCTTCACCCAATAAGTTATAGATAGCTAATTTAACAAATGTAGGTTCAGCTAGTGAGAAATTAATTGTAGTTGCTGGGTTGAATGGATTTGGATAGTTCTGACCAAGTGAAAATTCATTCACACCAATAACTTCAACTTCGATTGCATTTGAATATTCAAATGTTCCATCAAAATCGATTTGTTTTAGTCTGTATGAATAACTTCCAACATTTACATTCTGATCACTGAATGAATAGTTCTGAACTTCAGTAGTTGTTCCGTGTCCTGCAACAAATCCAACAACTTGATATTCACTGCCGCTGCTTCTTTCAATCTGGAATCCGCTGTTGTTTAATTCTGTTGCCGTTGACCAGCTTAAGTTAACATTTCTGTTATCTGTGGTAGCAGCAAAGGAAGTTAATTCAACAGGTATTACTGAAGGCATTTCATCGCTGAA
>JBBQSH010000323.1:0-2021 GCA_038214015.1 Ignavibacteriales bacterium
CACAATTTTTGCTTCTTTGCAGGATAGCAAAGGCTATATGTGGTTTGCTACCAGAAGCGGTTTAAATCGTTACGATGGTTATAAGTTTAATTTATACTTCAATGATCCAAAAGATTCCACCTCCCTTTCCGATGATGGAACGAACTCGCTTTATGAAGATAAAAATGCGAACCTGTGGATAGGAACTATTTACGGTAACATAAACAGATTTGACGGAAGGACTGAAACATTTATTTATAAAAATATTTCTGAATTGATAGATGTTCAGACTGATCAGGCAGATGATTTTTATGAGTACCCATTGTCGTTTTCAAGAAATCAGAAAACTACTATAACTTCAATCACAGAAGATAACGACGGCAAGTTATGGATAGGAACCTGGGGTAATGGTGTAATTGTAGTTGATAAGAATTTTAAAAAGTATAACCATTTTTATTATGATAGCAATAATCCAAATGCGCTTAGAACAAACCGAATAATGGATCTGCATTTTGATAAAGATGGCAGACTTTGGATTGCAACTTTTGGAGGTGGATTAACAAGGCTAACAAAATCTATTAGCAATTCTAAAGAAATTTTTTCTTTTGAAACTTTGCTTCAGGGTGAAAATGAATTCACTCTTTCCGATAATAAACTGCTCAATATATTTGAAGACTCAGAAAATAATATATGGGTCGGTTCTTACTATGGCGGTTTAATCTTCATCCCAAGCGATCAAACAAAACTGCCTTTTGGTAAAGCCAAAATAAATTGTCAACGCTGCCCAATGTCTGCAAATATTTTAAGTCGTAATACAGTAATGGCTTTTGCAGAGGATAAAGAACATTATTTATGGATTGGAACTTTTGGCGGTGGACTGATACGATATGATAAGAATAAAAATGAATCATTACATTTTTTTAATGATCCATTCAATCAAAATTCTTTAGGTGATAATGATGTGCTCTCCCTTTGTACAGATCGCTCAGGAATAATTTGGGCTGGCTCACATCTCGGTGCGGGTATTACAAAAATCTATAAAAATAATGCGCGTTTTAATCATGTTAAACACGATCCAAGAAAACAAAACACGCTTAATGATGATGTAGTCTGGGCGATTTATAAAGACAAGGCAAATATTCTCTGGATAGGAACATATAAGGGCGGCATTAATATTTATGATGCTGCTTCAAATAGTTTTTCTTATATCAATACTTCGGACAAAAATAAATCAATCAGCAGCAACCATGTTAGAGCTATTGAAGAAGATACTTTTGGCAATTTATGGATCGGCACTTATGATGGCGGATTGAATATCATTAACAAAAAAACTTTTAAGACAATTGTTTATAAAAATGATCCTTCCGATCATTTAAGCATTGGTGGAAATCAAGTTCAGGATATTCTAATTGAATCAGATAGTGTTTACTGGATTGCAACATTCGGTGGTGGATTAAACAAGGTTGTTGTTAAAGGAAATCCATTATATCAGAAATTAAGATTTGAAAAATTTAAAAATAAAAAGGACGATCCGAATTCAATCAGTGATAATCGTGTTTATAAATTGTATCGTTCAGGTGATGGAGTTTTTTGGATTTGCACTTACGGGGGCGGATTGAATTCATTTGATCCTGTTACAAAAAAGTTTAAAAGATATCCCATCAACTCCGGGCAGGATGATAAATTCAATATCCAAAATCTCATGACAATTCTTGAGGATTCAGATGGGATAATGTGGCTGGGCTCTTATGGAGGCGGCTTAACAAGTTTTGATCGGAAGACTGAAAAGTTTAAAAGATATTCTTTTCAGGAAGGATTAACCAGTGGGGTTGTTTATGGAGTTCTTGAAGATGATTCAAAAAATCTATGGATAAGTTCTGACAATGGAATTTTTAAGTTGGATCTTAAAACCAAAGAAATCAAACGTTACGATATTCAAGATGGTCTTCAAAGTTTAGAATACAGTGGTGGCGCTTACTTTAAAGATGTTGAAGGAAAATTATACTTTGGCGGCATAAATGGTTTCAACTATTTTGATCCGG
>JBBQSH010000324.1:0-2019 GCA_038214015.1 Ignavibacteriales bacterium
CTTTTTATTAAACCCTGTGCTTAGTATTGATGATCCGCGCACAAATACACGTATAGATTTTATCGGTGGAATACGCGGAACAAAAGAATTAGAAAAACTTGTTGATTCGGGAAAAGCTGCAGTTGCATTTTCACTTTATCCTGTTGGTCTTGATGACTTGATGAATATCTCAGACGCAGGTGAAGTTATGCCCCCAAAATCAACCTGGTTTGAACCTAAATTACGAGATGGATTGTTAACACATTTAATTTAAGTGGGACTAAGTGAATTTAGTGTCTAAGGATAAATAATAATGAAAGAGATTCCTGGGTTTCAAAAATTTATGCTTCCTTTATTGAAATTTGCATCTGATAAAAAAGAGTACTCAACAAATGAAGCCTTAGAACATATAGCAACAGAGTTTGATTTAACTGAAGCACAGCAAAATGAAATGCTGCCAAGTGGAAATCAAAAAATATTTTCTAATCGTGTGTTTTGGGCAAAATCTTATCTTAAAATGTCTGGATTAATTGAGAACACAAAACGCGCACACTTTAAGATTACAGAAAGAGGGTTGTTAACACTACATGAAAATTTGGAAGAGATTAACATCCGTTATTTAAAAAAATTTCCTGATTATGTCGAATTATCAGAAAGCTGGAAAAAGGGAGGCTCAACCTCTGATAAGGAAGAAGAATTACAAACACCGCAAACTCCCGAAGAATTATTAGATAGTTCGTATCAAGATATTCGTAAAACATTGGCTCAAGATATTTTGTCTAAAATAAAACTTTGTAGTCCATCTTTTTTTGAAAGATTAGTTGTTGAATTATTGGTTAAAATGGGCTATGGTGGTTCAAGAAGCGATGCTGGAAAAGCTATTGGAAGATCTGGAGATGAAGGAATTGATGGAATTATAAAAGAAGATAAGTTAGGGTTGGATATTATTTATATTCAGGCTAAGCGTTGGGAGAATGTTGTGGGAAGACCTGAAATTCAGAAGTTTGTTGGTGCACTTGCAGGACAGGGAGCTAAAAAAGGAATTTTTATTACGACAGCTAAATTTACGAATGATGCTTTAAACTATATTCCAAGAAATGAAACTAAGATTGTTCTAATCGATGGAGAGCTTTTGGCAAGCCTTTTAATAGATTATAATCTTGGTGTGTCAACTCAAGCAGTTTATGAACTTAAGAAAATTGATTTAGATTATTTTGAAGAAGAATAAAACTTGGTGTCTTGGTGACTTAGTGGCAGAAATTCTTTTGCCACAAAAGCACGAAGGCTCAAAGAATCACAAAGAAATACAATTAAAGGAAATATTATCATGGAAAAAAGAATTTATAACTTCAGTGCTGGTCCGGCAATATTACCGGAAGAAGTTTTACTTGAAGCACAAAAAGAATTGTTTACATTGCCGGAAGTTGGAATGTCAATCCTGGAAATCTCTCATCGCTCAAAAACTTTTGATGCAATACTTGCTGATGCAAAAGCAGGAATAAAGAAATTACTCGATGTTCCAGATAATTATGAAATATTATTTTTACAAGGCGGTGCAAGCCTGCAATTCTCAATGATTCCATTAAACTTAATGCCTCCTAAAAATAAAGCAGATTATATTTCAACAGGAAGTTGGTCTAAGAAAGCAATTAAAGAAGCAAAAAGAGTTGGAACTGTAAATATTGCTGCAACAACAGAAGAATCCGCCCCAAGCGAAGAAGGAGAAAATAAATTTTTCAAACGCATTCCAAAACAGAGCGAGTTAAAACTTGATCCTGATGCATCTTATGTTCACTTTACATCCAACAATACAATTTACGGAACACAATTTCACACAGAGCCGGAAGTTGGAAATGTTCCGCTTATTTGCGATGCTTCATCAGATATTCTTCACAAACCAATTGATGTAAGTAAATATGCATTGATTTATGCCGGTGCTCAAAAAAATATTGGTCCTTCTGGTGTTGTGCTTGTTATAATCAGAAAAGATATGCTTGAAAGAAGTCAGGATTCTCTCCACACAATGTTAAACTATAAAAT
>JBBQSH010000325.1:0-2007 GCA_038214015.1 Ignavibacteriales bacterium
TACTTTTTAAATAAACTATTTGATTGAATAAATATTTCTGAATCATTGGATATTTTTATTTTAACATAATCAAATGGCTTTCCAACCGATTGGGGTTTTGATATGATTTCATTTACTGAAATTGCTGTAACCATTGAAGCAGTTTCTGATGAACCGTAAACACGAAACGGTTTCCAGCCTAAATTATCCGCCTTAAACATCAATTCATCATCAATAAATCCACCACCGATTAAGGAAACTCGAAGTGATTTGTTTGGTTTAATTTTTTGATGGATTAATCTTTCTAATTGAGTTGAAACAAGTGAAATGTGAGTAGGATTAAATTCTGTTATTGATTTTGCCAAATCATTTATTTGCAAAGATTCTGGAAGTATGATAGAACATCCATAAAAAAGTGAACGGCAAATAATTTGAAATCCGCCAATATGATAAAAGGGAAGTGAAGCCAGCCAGCGATCATCTTCTTTATGATTTAAAATCTCATTCCCATTTTTAATACTATTTATCAAAGATGAAAAAGTATGTACCACTCCTTTGGGTCTAGCTGTTGAACCGGAAGTGAAAATAACAACTGCTTCATCATCAAATTTTGGGAAAGGAAAAGTTATTAATTCAGAATTCACGATGGAGATTCTATTTAAGTCAATAATTCCTAAATCATTTACTCTAACGTTGTGTTCATTTTTTTTATCAGTAATCAAAAACTTAAAATCATAATCATTTAGAATTGAATTAATCTCATCATCAAGCAGTTTTGTATTTAACGGAACTGGGATAGCACCTAAATACCACATTGCAGTAATTGTTTCTATATAACGTTGATTATCTTCTATCAACAAAGGAACATAATTGTTTTTTTCAATTCCTTTTTCCGAAAGCGAGTTGGCAAGTTGATTGGCTTTAATAAATAAATATTGATACGAAATTGTTGTGTCAGATTTAATTATTGCGGCAAGATCTTTTCTATCAGAAAAATTAAAAAAGTTATTTTTGATGTTTGAATTCATCCTTCAAGGCTATCTAATCGGTTATTATAAAATAATTCCGATTGAAAGAAGTAAACCATACAAAGCAGAAAACTTTGCAGAAAGTTCTAATGTTTTATTAAGCTGAATACCTGTTAATGCATAAATCATTTTAACAAGGGTTATTGCAAGGGGTAGTGTAATGTACGGAAGAAATATCCAAATATTAAAATCATATTTGAAGTGAAGTAGAAACGGAATGAAGAAAGAAACGAGAATGAAAAAAACATATTCATATCGCGAAAATTCTCTGCCAAATAAAACAGCCAGAGTATTTTTACCCGCAGTTTTATCTTCTTCAATATCACGATAATTATTTACTATTAATATGTTTGTTATCAATCCTCCAACAGGAAGTGAAATTAGAAATGCAAGTGATGTAAATTGCTGAGCGTGCAAATAATAGGTTCCAACAGTTCCAACAATTCCAAAAAAGAAAAAGACGAACAAATCTCCAAGTCCATTATAAGCCAATGGAAATGGGCCTGCGGTATATGCTAATCCAGCAACGATTGAAAATATTCCAATCCACAAAATCATCAATCCAACGGAATAAACAAGATATAAACCTAAAAGAAAGGCTGTAAAGAAAACGAAAAATATTCCCCATTTCATTTCTTTTACCGAAATCAATCCAGATGCTAAAACTCTTAATGGGCCTTTCCTTTCTGCAGTATCAGTACCCTTTAAATAATCATATAAATCATTTGTAAAGTTTGTTCCGATTTGAATTAAGATGGAACACAGTAATGCTACGATAGAATAAGCAGGAAAAAATATTCCGTGATAAATTGCTAAAGCTGAGCCAACCATAACAGGAACTAAAGCTGCGGGAAGAGTTCTTGGTCTGCTAGCAAGAATCCAACTTTGGAGTTTGGATGGTTTATTAGTTTTATTAATCATCAAATATTATTTTTTTAACTTAAAATCGACCTCACCCTCTTTCTCTCTCCTTATGAAGGAGAGGGATGAAGGAAATTAT
>JBBQSH010000326.1:0-2001 GCA_038214015.1 Ignavibacteriales bacterium
GTGGAGATAACGATCCCGAATTTGCACTAAAAATCGTTGGCGAAATTCAAGGCTTGGCAAATACAGAAAAAAATTATCGTGGAAAGATGCAGGGATTAGAACGATTAAATCTTATTAATAAAAAACAGGATGAAGAAAAACAACTGCAACAGTTTATCGATTCTGATCCAATTTTAAAAGAAAAGTATGGAACCGTATTAAGCGAAATAGATGAAGTATACAAAGATGCTTTTACTACCGGAAGAAGAAATCTTGTTCTTATGATGCTTAGTCGTAATGTTGATTATTATCGTCTTGCAGAAATATTTATCGATTACAAAAAAGAAATGCTAAAACCCGAGGCAGAGAAAAAATCATTATATAAAGAAGATAAACGAAGTGATTTTTATAATACAATCACAAATCTTTATAATGATTTTATGCCTGATCTGGAACCTAAAGTATTAAATAAGATTTTAACTGATGCTTCAGACTTTGATGAATGCAAAGACATAGAACCTTTTAAGAGTTTTAGTAAAGAAGAGAACAAGCAGGAATTTATTGCTGATTTATATGAAGATACTTTTATAAACGACAGCAAAGATTTTTTTGAATTGCTTGAAGATGAGGACGAAACCCTGGAAGATATTGATGATCCATATATAAATTTTGTTAAGGCAACTGTAGATCTCGGTGATGCGGAAAGAAAAAAATCACAACTTCGTGAAGGTAAACTAAATATACTTATTGCAAAACTTAATGATGTAAAAAGACAGTGGCTAAACAAATCATTTGTTCCGGATGCTAATCTAACTTTAAGATTAACATTTGGTTATGTTCGTGGTTATTCACCGGCAGATGCAACTTATTTTTCACCAAACACAACCTTAACAGGGTTAATAGAAAAAGGCAAAGAATATGGTGACTATAAGTTGAATAAAAAAATAAAAGAGTTGTACGAAGCAAAAGATTATGGACAGTTTGCTCATCCAAAATTAAATGATGTACCTGTAAACTTTATTTATAATATGGATACAAGCGGCGGAAATTCAGGCAGTCCTATTATGGATGCTTACGGCAGAATAGTTGGGGTAAACTTTGATCGAGCATTTGAAGCTACAGTTAATGATTACACCTGGAGTGAAGATTATAGCCGTTCAATTGGTGTTGATATTCGTTATGTATTATGGGTTGTGCAAAAAGTTGGCAGAGCTGATTTTCTGCTAAAAGAAATGGGAATTAACCTGTAATTGAAGTAATTTGAGTCTTGACAAACAACGGGGTCAATGTTATCTTTGACCTCGTTTTTTATGAAATAATTCATTCCGCGATAGCTCTCCCGATGTATCGGGACGGCTGTTAAAAAGCGGGTCAAGTTCTGCAAACATAAAATATATTCCGCGATAGCTCAATGGTGGAGCATTCGGCTGTTAACCGAAGGGTTGCAAGTTCGAGTCTTGCTCGCGGAGCACTAAGGGATTTATGGTGTCTTCAACACTGTAAGTCCCTTTTTTTTTATTACTACTTGCGCAGGTTCTAACCGACCTTTTTTCGCTCTTTTACCCTTAACTGAACTTGATATTTCATTTAGTAGAGAAAGTGGCTTTTCAAATTGAATTTGCAACTTTCTGTCCTTAATTAAGAGGTTCGAACCAAGTGAGTCTAAAATAATCCTTTTCTCTTCAAGTGTCGCATTGGCGAATACTTCAGATGCTAATTTCCCGAACTTCAAAAGATTAGTTACATTCACAATCACATCATCATTAGTTGTTATTCGCTCATCAATAATTAATTTTAGTTCTTGTATCCGATTTTTATATTCAGACTGTTTGATTAAAAAATCTTCTTCAGAAATCAAGTCACCTAATTTTAGTTCCATAAGCTTATCATATTTAGTATTTAAGATCGTTAGTTCCTTTTTATGGGTATCGATAAACTCTTTATTTTTATCTACATTGCTTTCAATATCATTTTCTATAATATCTATCGCAAACTGAAGAAACTCCTCCGGTATTGTAATTG
>JBBQSH010000327.1:0-1983 GCA_038214015.1 Ignavibacteriales bacterium
TACTTTCAAAAGGTACATACCACTTTGGAAATTTTGTTTTATTTCAGCTTTTGCACTGTTGTTTATGGTTTGCTTATATACTGATTTCGAATTTATGTCGAAAATCACAATATTTCCTTCATTAATAATACTACCAAAATCAACAGTTAACTGGCTATTACCTGATACAGGATTAGGGTATACACTAATATTTGAATTAACCGCTGGATTAATGTTTGTTGCTACATTAATACTAACTCCGTCAACCACTAATGCTTCTAAATTAATATTAGAATCACAAATTTCTGTTTTTCTAATAAAATAATCAAGCTTAGGCCATAACGATTGGGCTAACAATTCCGCTGCAGTCAATCCTCCAAATGAACCAAGAGCATCTTGACGGAATGCGTAATCGGTGGCAATTATCATCTCAGAACCACCCGCAGGTGTTACTGTAACACTATAAAGTTTTGTTGAAACATTTATTGTCATTTTAAAATGATACTTGGTCTCTGCAGAATAAGGAACCGTATTAACCGCTGCATAAGATAAACCATTACGCGCTTGAATTATTCCGTCAGGAGAAAACCTTACTATGCAACCACATAAAGGATATCCCATTTGACTTCCACCATAAGGCGCACCATTGGAGAATGCTAAAACCCCATTATATGGAATACCAATTGGCATTGTTGGCGGTGTTGCATCAAATTCTGCTAAAAATGGTGTTGTTGTGGTATTTAATATTGGAGTTATTGCAAAATATCTCCATTGTGTTTCACCACCGCATTGAGCTTTGATGCTTGAAAAAGCAGCTAAGTTTAATAATACAAAAACGGCTAATCTAAAAGTTTGTGTTTTTTTCATGTTTTTAAAAATTAGTAATTATAAATGATTTAAATATGTAAGAATATATAACAAGAATCGTCTTTTCTAAGGAAAAAAAATCAAAACTATCCAGCAAAAGGCAATTTAAAGATAAATATTTTAATGCGTATTATTAATTTTACCTCTACTAGATTTATTTCAAAATCCACTTATATGTTAATAAACTAAAACAAAAGTAATAAAAAAGTAATAAAAAAGTAAATTTTACTATCAAATTCTGGTTATAAACATTTGTTTAACTGGTAACTTATGCATCCTGCCTCGTTTATTGGAAATATATTTTAGGTAATTTTGCCCCAAGCCCTTCACCATAAACTGAAATTCCAATAAATGCTGAAAAGAAAACTGCTATAAAATATCTAGCTAAACTCATAAAACTTATTTTTTTAGGTTTTCTGTAGTTCCTTTACTTTTCAATTTGTTAAAAAGTGTTTTGTTCATAACTGTATTATTATTTATATTTTGTGTATTTCTCCATATCGAGCAGGAATATTCCCTGACCATCGCCGGCTCCTTTCAAAAAACCACTTAAAAGCTTCCATTTTACCGTCTTGTATTTCTTTGATGGTAAATCCAACAGGATTCATAAGCCAAATTTTTCAACCATAAACTGGAACAAATTCTAAAAACCAGCCATTGTTAAGTGTTTTGCGGTTCCTGTTGAGCTGTTGAAATAGAAATCATTTGTATTTATTTATTATAAAATTATCAATCAGATATTTAGGTTTATTATCTTCAGGTACATTATATACTTTCACCTCCAATGAATTCCCATCAACAACGTAAAACATTGCAAAATGATGTGCCGTGCGGTCGCGGATGGCAATAAAAGGAGGCTGTTTGTCCTGAAACAGCGGGAATGTATTGCCGATCTCTGACTTTTTGCCGCATGGACTAATTTTTAAAAACACTGTACCTTTGCCTTTTTTGTAAATCACACTTTGGCTTGGATTATAGTCGGGGTCTTCTGCATTAAGTCCCGAAAGAGGGAAGGTACGTTCATAATTCTGGTCGTGTGAACAAATACTCAGATCGACGTTGTGTTTCCTGAAAATCGGGTAAATCACATTGCTGATTTCGGGTTTAGAAGGATGACTGGTCCCATAGGCAAAAATA
>JBBQSH010000328.1:0-1977 GCA_038214015.1 Ignavibacteriales bacterium
TTGGAAAAAGGGAAATGATAGAAAGATCAATTACGAATAAATAATTATCTTTATCATTTTTATTCAGAATTAACAGTCAGAATTAAAATGTATACCATAAACTTCTGCACTATAATTAAATTAAGTTGTAATTTGAATAAAAACTTTCTAGATAAATTATTCTGGGCTTTCAAATATGAGCAGTTTATATTTATTCTAAATAGCTTTCCAACTGGTTTTATATAACTTAATTAGAAATCAAAAATAAAATTATTAACCAAGGAATTGTAAAATGAAAAACATATTAACGACTTTTATATACATTAACATTTTTGTCATAAGTCTATACTCTCAACAACCAGACTTTTTCCCTATTAGTATTGGAAATGAGTATCAATTGTATGATGGATATGAATATCAATTCGGCAAGATTGAAAGAGATACTATTTACCCAAATGGTAAAACATATTATCACTTACCTTCGCCTTTTGATTTTCAAGATTGTAGGGTTGATTCTGCGGGTAATGTTCTGTCAATCTCGAGACCTTTTTTTGGCGGTCCTCCCTCACCTGAAGAATATAAGCTATTTAAAGCAGACGCTGTTTTAGATGAAGTTTGGCCAGTTGCCTGGGATTTCAACCCGGTAATAGATACTGGTTATGCTAAATGCATATATGTTGATAGTGGATTTATATTCGGAAAAAACAGGTTGATTAAAGGTGTTCTGATATTTGATGAGTCATATTACTACTATTATTTCTGGTTGGCAGAAGGTTTAGGATTAGTACGGGAACAATATGACGATGGAACCACATCAGTTCTAAACTATGCAAAAATAGATGGAGAGACGTATGGGACATTAGTCTCGGTTGAGGATGAGTTTCCGTTATTACCTTCAGAATTTAATGTATCCCAGAATTACCCAAATCCTTTTAATAGTTCAACTAACATTGAAGTAAGTTTACCAGATCAATCGACTGATGATTGGATAAAATTTTCTGTTTACAATATTCTTGGATCTAAAATTTATGAGCAAGATTATATAGCTTCTAAATTTTCTACTATAACATTTAATACAGATGAACTAAATCTTAGCAGCGGAACATATTTTTACTATATTGCTTATGCCTCCCAAATAGTAACTAAGAAATTTTTATTACTTAAATAAGGGATTTAAAAATGAAAAAATTCGTTATGTTATTTATTATTATTAGTTCTGTTATGCTCTCACAGCAACATTATGAATGTGGCATGACTGAAAGTTACACCGAATCCTATCCAAAAGGATATCAAATAAATTCACCTCAAATTGGTGGACAATATGCACCGGCTAAAACTCTCAATGGAGCATATATAAGAATATTTTGTGTGTTTGCTCAATTTTCCGGCGATACAAAAGATCCAGATGATGTAAATTGGCAAGTGAATCAAATGCCTACCTGGGCAAATACATTTATTGGAACAAACATCAATCAAGCACCTTATCCAGTTAATACACTAAGTAATTACTTTCACCAGATGTCAAACGGCACTAATCATATCATAGGATATGTTTATCCAACTTTAGTAAAAATTAATGCACCAAGTACCCAATACTATGGCACAAGTAATTTAGCAGTACTTCAAGAGGTAGATCAAAGTATTAATTTTCAAAACTTCGATCAATGGAATACATTAACAAGTTATCAACAGACTTTTAATCAAACCGATAATTATGTTGATGCTGTTTATATAATTTGGAGAAACATAGATTACGGTACATGGGGAGGAATTGCTGATTTAGGTCTGCAATATCCCAATAATCCTTATATTACAAATGATGGGGTAAAAATAGCAAACAGGATTCCAACAATAAGTATGACATTAGATATTGGTGGTAAAAGCGATTATACTTTCGAAAATAAATTAGGATTGTTAGCCCACGAATATGGACATTATCTATATGGTGCTTATCACAATTTTGAACTTGCCGCTTGTTCTGGTACAGCTCAAAGAGGA
>JBBQSH010000329.1:0-1951 GCA_038214015.1 Ignavibacteriales bacterium
TTCAAGATTTTTTGGCAGATCGTAATGCAGCACAAAACGCACATTGGATTTATTTATTCCCATTCCAAATGCAATTGTTGCAATAATTATTTGAACTTCGTCTTTGATAAATAAATCCTGGTTTGTATTTCTTTCTTCATCAGACAAACCGGCGTGATATGGTTTTGTTGAAAATCTAAGTTCGGATAAATTATCGTGCAGACTATCAACTTGCTTGCGCGAGAAACAATAAATTATTCCCGATTGATTTTTATGTTCGTTAAGAAAATCAACAGCTTGATGGAATGGTTCGCGTTTTGGAATCACTTGCAGAAATAAATTTGGTCGATCAAAACTTGCAATAAATTTTTTAGGATTATTCATTTTTAAGTTTTTCATAATATCATCCTGTACGCGTGGAGTTGCAGTTGCAGTTAAGCCAATACAAACCGCAGAAGAAAAACTTTTTTTGAAGTTACCGAGTTGTCTGTAATCTTTTCTAAAATCATGTCCCCATTCCGAAATACAATGTGCTTCATCAACGGTAATACAATCAACGTTAACACTTTTTAATAAACTGCTAATGTCTTCTTTCTGTAAAGATTCGGGCGCAAGATAAAGCAGTTTTGCTTTGCCTGATTTTACATTTTCAAAATTTAAGTTGTAATCCTTTTGTGAAAGCGAACTGTTTAGCAATGCTGTACTAACTCCAAGCTGCCGCAATTGCTCAACCTGATCTTTCATCAACGAAATCAATGGTGAAATTACGATTGTTAATCCATCAAACATTAATGCGGGAATTTGATAACACAAAGATTTACCGCCGCCGGTTGGCATTACAACAAGGCAATCTTTTTTATCTATAACACTTTTAATTATTTCTTCCTGCAGCGGACGAAAGGAATCGTAACCAAAAGTTTCTTTAAGTATTTGTTTTGCTTTGTGCATTAAGTTTTGTGGAGGTTATGATGCAATAGTGAATTAATGTTTTTGACCAATCTTGCACGTACTATAATAATTTCTGCAAATTTTAAATTGTCATTTCGAATCCGACTTCAGTCGGTGAGAAATCTGTTTTATTAGAGTGATAAGATTTCTCAGTCGAAGACTTCCTCGAAATGACTTGGCTGAATTAACAGAACAGATTATTCAACTTGTAAAACAAAAATAGTTATCAGTGCTCCGGCTCTAGAAATTGATCGCGTATATGTTTTTTTTGTTTTTCTAATTCGTGTTTTTCTTTCATCAACTCAAGTAGTCGTTCTTCGCTATCAACATTTTCCTGGGCATTAACATTTGCAGCAATTTGCAAATCAATGTGCATTTGTTTGTATTTAACTAACAAATCAAGCGTATATTTTTTTGTTATCATTTCCGGAGTAATAGATGGATTTAAATCCTGCCAATTAGTGCTTAAGGCGTATTTCTCAATTGTTAGTTCTCTCAGATAAGATTGAATGTCATCATCATACAAAGATATTAAGTCAGCAGGATTAAGACTTCCACGATTTTCATATTCAAAATAAACTTTCTCAAAAATCTGTCTATGAATATCAACCAGAATATCTTCTTCGTGAATGTTATAAGTTATCAGTCCAATAATCTCTTCGTTGTTTTCAAATAATAATCTTATCAACTCTCTTTCAGTATTATAAAAATAAGGTGGGATTGATTTCTTTTCGATAGGAATCAAACTTTCTTGCTGTGCTTCTTCCTTTTTAAATATTCTTTGAGATTGAATTCTATTTTGTTTTTTTTGAAAATCTAATGCTTTATCCAATTCCGCTTCTAAAAGTTTTTCTCTAAGATTAAATTTTCTGCCAATGTTTCTAATCAATAAATTTCTTTTCAATTCATCATCAACAAGTGCAATTGGTTTTACAAGATCGCGGATTGCTTCTGCCATTTTTGTTGGATCATCAAACATTCCCTGCGCTTCATAATACTCGGTTTGATACTCAAGAAAATTTTC
>JBBQSH010000330.1:0-1947 GCA_038214015.1 Ignavibacteriales bacterium
AGCATTACTTGAAATACTTAATAAACGATTAATTGAAGATAGACGTGATGAAATATCATCAGAAATAAAGGAAGCAACAGCACTTTATAAAGCAGGAAATCTTAATACTTCCACAGCCGAAGATGTTATTTCTAAATTACATAAATGTAAAAATGACAATTAATAAAAATTTCTGTAATTTATAATTACTATGAAAACATTAACTATAAATATACCCGATAACCTCGATTTATCACCAAAAGAAACTGTAACCGCTTTAGGTGTACAACTGTACGAAATGGGAAAACTTACATTAGGGCAGGCTGCAGAAATGGCAGGCTATTCCAAAAGAACTTTTATGGAATTACTTGGTAATTATGGAGTCTCTGTTTTTAATTTTCCTGTCGAAGAATTAGACGGCGATCTGGCAAATGTCAAAAATTATAATCGCTGATACAAGCTGCCTTATTCTGCTTGATAATATAGGTGAAATTGATCTTTTACAGAAATTATTTAAAGAAGTTACGATTACTTCAATAGTTGCCGATGAATTTGGCAAGCCTATTCCTGATTGGATGAAAATAAAAGATGCAGTAAATCAAAAATATTTTGAAATTATTCTGGCTTCCTTAGATAAAGGAGAAGCAAGTTCCATTGCTTTAGCAGTTGAGCAGGAAGGCAGCCTGCTAATCCTTGATGATCAAAAAGCCAGAAAATTTGCTGCAGAAATGGGTCTAAAATACACAGGCACACTTGCTTTAATTATTGAAGCAAAATTCAGAGGTTATATTAGTTTAGTCAAACCTATTATTGATAAAATTAAAGATACAAACTTCCGTATGTCACCTGAATTGGAAAAGAAAATCCTGGAATTAGCTGACGAATAATTTTATTTTATACCGACTCTTTATTTCACAATCTGACTCATCCTAATATCTGATGTACATTTTTAAGTGCAAAACACTTTTTGATTTATATTGATAGAAAGATAAAGTTCTCGTCCATTAACTTTATTCAGCAAACACCCCAAATGCTGACATAAAAACTTTAAGAAAGCCATTCTCTTTTCATACATAACCAAACCCACAATAAAGATTTTTAGAAAAAAATTTTATGGTTTTCCGAAAGCAGCAGGTTCCTGAAAGATATCATCAATTAAACATTAAATTATTTCTTTTGTATGTGTTTTAAGATATATTTACAAAAAAAAAGAAAGTGTTTATGGAAACTTTAAATGCAATTTATAAAAATGGTGTGCTTGTATTGATTGATAAAGTAGATCCTGAAAAATTAAAAAGCAAAATAATTAATATCAGAATTGTCGATGAAGAATTACTAAAACAATCGCAGGGTGATAAACTTAAAAACATTTACAAATATCTTCATAAATCAAAACCTTTTTCGGAAATAAAAGATGTAATAAATTGGCAGAAGCATATAAGGATTGATCGTGAATTATTTAATTGATAGCAATATCATCATTTATTCTTGTATTCCAGAATACAAGTTTATTTCTGATTTTATAATTGAAAATTTGCCTTCCATTTCTGTCATATCTAAGATCGAAGTTCTTGGTTACGCTAAAATTTCTGCTAAAGATTTAGCAAAAGTTGAAGAGATTTTTAATATTCTTAAAATTATTGGATTGTCTGAAGAGATAGTTGTAAAATCGATTGAACTTAGACGTACACATAAGCTTAAACTTGGTGATGCAATTATTGCTGCAACCAGCAAGGTCAATTCACTCATACTCTGTACCCGTAATGTAAAAGATTTTAGAAAAGTTAAAGGGGTAAAGCTTTTTAATCCTTTTGATGATTAAAACTTAACGAATACTGCTCAGGTTATTTTTAATACCATTCTTTTTTTCTTAAAATGCTTTAATTGTTTGACATATTCAAATCGCCCTAAACCATCAATACTTTGAAAAACCCTTCTTTACTTATCCTTTAATAACCCCACAAAAAA
>JBBQSH010000331.1:0-1887 GCA_038214015.1 Ignavibacteriales bacterium
AAAGAAAATTAATTCTTTTCCCTGTTTGCTGAAATGGAAAAATTTATCTTACTTGCTCCTCGCCTAAAATTCGCAAAGTATGAAGCATTTTACCGTTGAACAAAGATACAAATTAGAATTTCTGATGCAACAAAACGTCAGCAAAGCGCAAATAGCTGTTGATATAAACGTGCACATTTCATCCATATATAGAGAGATAAAACGTAATTCGGACGAGCGTAACTCTAATTATAAAGCAGACTTAGCAAGTCGAAAATGTAATAAAAGGCACAAAGAGAAGCCTAAAAATCAATGTTTTAGTAATGAAATTAAACAGTACGTCAGCAAACTAATCCGCGCTGATTACTCGCCAGAACAAATAGTTGGAAAATCTTTAAAAGAGGGTATTAATTGTGTTTGCCATGAAACAATTTATAAATTTATTTTAAATGACAAGAAAAACACAGGAGATTTATACAAGCATCTGCGAAGTAAAGGTAAGACCTACCGAAAGCGCGGTGCTTTAAAAGATAAAAGAGGATTAATAGTTGGTAGAGTTGGCATCGAAAATCGTCCAATTGAAGTAGAAGAAAAGCAAAGATTTGGAGACTTGGAAATTGATTTAGTAATAGGGAAAGACCATAAAGGAGCTTTACTAACGATAAATGATAGAGCAACTGGGATGTTACAAATGAAAAAAATAGAGAGTAAAGATGCTGAGATTGTTAAAAAAGCTACTATTGAATTATTGGAGAACTGGAAGCCTTTTTTAAAAACGATTACATCGGATAATGGTAAGGAATTTGCAAAACATGAATTAATAGCACAAGCTTTAGAAATAGATTATTACTTTGCAAACCCTTATTGCAGTTGGGAAAGAGGTGCAAATGAAAATTTAAATGGTCTAGTCAGGCAGTATTTCCCAAAGGGTTCAAACTTCGAAATGATAACAGATGTACAGGTACAAATAGTAGTAGAAAAGTTAAATAATAGACCTCGGAAAAGGCATCAATTTGCTTCTCCAAATGAAGTATATTTACAATTATTAAACAATAATCAGGAATTCGCATTAATTAATTGAATCCACCATTTAAAAGAGTGAAAATAGTTTTGAAGTACTAGTTTAACACTATTTAAACGAAAAAAAGTCTCACCAAGGCAAGACTTTTAAACAAATAACTTTATTTACTTTTTCTAATTAGACTCAACATAATGATTAAGATTGCGGCCAATGACGCTCCAACAATATTTGCTAAAACATCAAGAAGATCAGCTCGTCTAGTCACTGTGAATGCATTTTGTGCGATTTCAATTGCTATCCCAAAGAAAAGGGAAAATGCAAACGAAAAAAGCACTGATTTTTTATCAGCTTGGTTTAATGCTTTACTTTTAAAAAATAAAAAACAAAGCGTCGTCAATACAAAATGAAAGAAACAATGAACGTACTTATCTATATTAGTAACATTACCAAGCGGCACATTGTTTAATTGAATTAAACAAAAAAAACTAATAATCCCAGACCATGTAACCGCGGCCCAAAAATACAATTGTTTACGCACCTACTAATTCTTTATATGAATCACTTGAAAGCAAAGTCTCAATTTCTTCTACATTTGTAATTCTCACTTTAACCATCCATCCCGCTCCGTAAGGATCTGAATTTACACTTTCTGGAGTTCCTTCTAAAGCATCATTAAAAGCGATAATCTCACCTGTTAATGGAAGAAATAAATCGGATACTGTTTTTACTGCCTCTACAGTTCCAAAAACGGCATCTTTATCTAAAGTTTGATCTAATGTTTCTACTTCAACATACACAATATCTCCTAATTCTTTTTGTGCAAAATCAGTGATTCCTACTGTTGCTATATCGCCATCAATACTAATCCATTCGTGATCTTTTGTGTA
>JBBQSH010000332.1:0-1877 GCA_038214015.1 Ignavibacteriales bacterium
ATGATTTATTTGCACTTCTCTTTACTGCAATTGCTATTTACTATTATTTAAAAGAGGAATATGTAACATCAAGCATAACATTAGCACTTGCAGTTGGATTTAAACTCTGGCCCATTTTAATCTTTCCAATTTTTCTTAGAAGATTGACAAATCAAAAATGGAAATTGGTTTCCAGTGTTTTCGCTTTTTCAGTATTTGTTGCTGTAATTTTTATTCCCGTACTTCGTGCAGGTGTGGATGAGAATCAAGGATTTATGAAGTACGCTGCCAATTGGATAAACAATGCAGCGTTCTACACAATATTAAGAGAAAGCATAGATTTATTTACATCAACATTTAAAATATATTATGTGTGTGCGGATTGTGTTGCACGCTGGATAACAGGTGGAATAATTTTAAGTGTTTTACTATTACTTATCAAAAAACCCGCTAGTGATAATCTTAACCTCGTTTACAAAATGCTGATAATAATAGCAGTATCATTTCTTGTAAGTCCAACACAATTTCCGTGGTATTTAACCTGGTTGATTTTGCCGCTTGTCTTCACTCCAAGAATTTCTTTGTTGATGTATGCATTTCTAATTCCACTTTATCATTTAAATCCTTTTGGTGGATACTTTATTTACATACAACACATCCCGGTAATAATTTTATTTTTGTATGAAATAAAAAAAGGATCTGATTTTGATTTCTTTGCACGAAACCAGATCACTTCAGTAAACTAATTATCATTAATACATCGGAACATCAATAATTAAAAAGTTAGAATCTTCAATCATTTTTATTTCAAATTTCTCTGCTTCAGAAATACCAATCGCATCTCTGTTAAATAAATCTTCGCCATCAATACTTATTTGCCCGTCAATCAACAAAATATATGCACCATTTGCAGAATTACTTATTTGATAATTTACTTTTTTATCTTTTTCAAAATTGCCTAAATAAATTTCTGCATCCTGATGAATATATAACGAGCCTTCTTTTTTAAATCCTGAAACAGCAGGAACAAGTTTATTCTTTCTCTCTGAAATTGGAAATAATTTTTGATCATATCTTGGTTTTATATTTTTTTCTTTTGGGAATATCCATAACTGAAAAAGTTTTACAGCATCTTTATCAGATGGATTAAATTCCGAGTGTGTAATTCCTGATCCCGCAGACATAACCTGAACTTCATCTTTATAAATAACTGAACCTGTGCCCATACTGTCTTTATGCTCAAGTTGTCCTTCTAAAATTATTGTTATTATTTCCATATTATCGTGCGGATGAGTTCCAAATCCCATTGCCGGCACAACAGTATCATCATTAAGAACACGCAGCATTCCAAAATTCATCATCTTTGGATTATAATAATTTGCAAAGCTGAAACTGTATTTTGTATCAAGCCAGCCATAATTTGCCTTTCCCCTGTCTTCGGATCTATAAATTATTTTTTTCATTTATTACCTCTTTTTGTCTTTTTTTTAATTACAATGTATGTCATAACACGCTTTTAGTCAAATATCCAGATCACATATTGTACACAGAAATATTTTGGTGATATAGAATCTTTGCCAAATTTATCCTATATATGGTTAAAGACTTACCAAAATGATGAAAATCTTAATAAAAAGTACAAGCAAAATTTTTTCTATGTTGAGCGTAACCGTAATTATGCTTTTAATCTCCCCAAAAGTATTGCCGCAGGATTATGTGATAAAGCAATTACGAATTGAAGACGGCTTATCACAAAGCACAATTTTTGCTTCTTTGCAGGATAGCAAAGGCTATATGTGGTTTGCTACCAGAAGCGGTTTAAATCGTTACGATGGTTATAAGTTTAATTTATACTTCAATGATCCAAAAGATTCCACCTCCCTTTCCGATGATGGAAC
>JBBQSH010000333.1:0-1843 GCA_038214015.1 Ignavibacteriales bacterium
TCTCGATTTTAGTGCTTATTCCTCAGGTATATATTTTGTTAGATTTGAATCACAAAAAAATATTATTACTAAACAAATAACTTTTCTGAAATAGGATTAAATAGTAATCCAAATTAATCGAGGGAAAAATGAAATCAGTATTACTAATAACTATCTTAATTATTTTATCATCTCAATCATATTCACAATGGGATAAATACCCACGTCCTGATGAAGGAGTTATGACAGGTGGAATGGGTATTAACTGGATTGACGGTCAGCCTTATTATCGTTTAAGTTTTAGACCTGAGGTTTCTTTTTCTAATGTTGGTATTGGATTGGATTTGAATCTTGATTTTGATTCTCAGGGAAAACTTAGAACTGAAAATTTTAATGAGACATCAGATTACTTAAGTATAATAAGATATGTTAGGTACGGAATAAAGAATGATCCAGTATTTATAAAAGTTGGTGCGCTGGATTATTATACACTCGGACACGGAAGTATAATGCAGCATTATAATAATAGTCCTACATATGACAATAGAAGAATAGGGTTGGTTGCGGATGTTGATTTCGGAAAATTTGGTGTTGAATCAATTATGGGATCATTTTCTCAAGGAGGAGTTTTTGGAATAAGGGGTTATGTAAGACCATTACAATTTTCTGCTGCCGGTGATATCCCAATAATCGGTAATTTTGAAGTCGGTGTTTCATTTGTTTCAGATCTAAACAAAGATGCGGGGATAATTAATGGAAATTATGATCATTCAAAGAAAGAGTTTAATATTCTTGAAGATAAAGGGGCAATAAGTATAGTTGGAATTGATATTGGTTTACCTCTCTTAAAATCAAGTATCACAGATATAACACTTTATGCTGATTACTCAAAGATATTCGATTTTGGTAGTGGGATTGCAACAGGTGTTATGCTTGATTTTAATCTAAGCACTCTGCTCAATATTGCTGCAAAACTTGAAAGAAGATTTAACAATGGAAAATATATACCTGCATATTTTAATTCATTGCATGAAATAGAAAGATTCAAAGTAGATTCAGCTTCAGGTACATTTGCCAGTAAAGCAGTAGCTCTTAATAGTATTACTGAAAACATGAATGGCTTTTATGGTGATTTGTTAGTAAGAGTGCTTAACGTATTTGATATTTATGGAAGTTATCAAAGGCTTGATAAAGATTCTAAAAGTGGAATTTTGAATTTAAGAACAGCAATCGAACCAGAAAGTGCTCCTTTTGTTTTGAGGGCAGGTTATGATAAAATAAATATACAGGATGAGAAAGATGTTTTTTCACTTGATGACAGATCATACCTTTTTGCTGAAGCAGGATACAAACCTGTTGAGTATATTTTAGTTTCAATAGTTTATAGTTGGACTTATACTCCGATTCGCGGCAATGATGATAGAATAATTTCATTTGAACCGCAGAAGAGAATAGAACCTAGGATTTCGTTTATTTATCCGTTTAAATTTTAGCTTTTAAGAATATTTAAGAGGTCGTCTCATAAGTTAAAAATACAGAATTGTCATTCCCACGAAAGTGGGAATCCACTTTATTTTAAGCGTTATAGATTCCCGTTTCCACGGGAATGACACATAAAACTTGACTTGTGAGACAGCCTTTACTTAAAAATATAATCTCTTAATTCTTCAACTGAGTGAAAAATATTTTTGCTGTTTAACTTTCTCACTTCATCTTCTGCATAACTATCCCAAACAACCGACGCTATTTCAACACCACATTCATTTGCTGCAATTATATCTGATGGTGCATCACCAATCATTAATACATCCATTGGATTAAAGTTATGCTTATTAAGGAACATTATTATTCCTTCGGGAGATGG
>JBBQSH010000334.1:0-1822 GCA_038214015.1 Ignavibacteriales bacterium
CTGCACAGTTAATTGTTACTTTGAACCATCATTTGCTTTCCCTACAAACTTATATGCGATTTCAAGTTTAACATCAAAGTTTAAGTACAGCTATAACAAGCTTATTAAACAAAAAATTAAAAAGAAATTTATTCAAACATCCAATACTGATTAATGCAGAATGTTAAATTAAAATTGTCATTTCGAATCCGACTTCAGTCGGTGAGAAATCTTTTATATAATTTTTATACAGATTTCTCAGTCGAATCAGCCACAGTGAACTTCGAACTAACAAATAAAAAATTAAATTTATTATTTGTGACGATTATTTTTTTAACTACTCTAACTTCAATTTCAAATGCACAATGGAATTACGATTTATTTCCATCTGATTTAAATATCCAGCCTTTCACATCAAATATACTTGAACCAAAAGCCGGATTTCTATTTTCAATGGATAACAACAAATTACGACTTGATATTTCGACTTCACGGGATATAGTTAAATGGTATGATGATGATGAAACAATCTCAATCGGTGCTGATCTTTTTACCTTTACAAGATTACGAAGTACGGATGACTTTAAATTTCCCGTTGAAACTATTGATTATCTTTTTGGATTTAATGCAGGATATAAAAAACAGCTTAGTGATGAAAATGAATTTGGATTACGTTTCCGTTTAAGTCACATCAGTGCGCACCTTGTTGATGGACAGTATGATGCGCAGACCGAAGAATGGCGAGATGGAAGAGATCCTTTTGTTTTTAGTAAAGAATTTGTCGAGTTATTTCCTTATTACAGAGTAAATGCTTTTAGAGGTTATGTGGGATTGACATATATCTTTCACATCATCCCCGAAAACATAAAGACGTTTAACTTACAATTTGGCTTTGATTACTTTGTTACTCAATTCGGTGGCGAAAGTATGACACCATTTGTAGCGTATGATTTTAAACTTGCAGGTAATGAAAAATATGTGGGCAATAATATTTTTTCTGTTGGTGTTAAATTCGGAAACTGGAAGAACAAAGGATTGAGTTTGTATTACACTTACATCTCTGGAAAAAGTATTCATGGTGAATATTATGATCTGAATGAAAATTATTCTGCTGTAGGATTTAATTTTGAACTGTAATAAATCATTTAGTGAATTTTGGTGCCTTGGTGATTTAGTGGCAGAAAGCGATCGCCACAAAAACACGAAAACTCGAAATAACACAAAAAATAATTATGAGTGAATTTTCACAAACAGAGCCAATAGTTTATACTACAACTGCAGTTAAAGAAAAGCAGAAGAGAGTTAAAAGTTACTTAATCCACGCGGGATTATTTATTGTAACTTTTATTACCACAACTTTAGCCGGAGTAGAATGGACAACAGGAAAACTTCCACCGTATGAATTTTCTATGTTGGTAAAAGGGTTGCCTTATTCTATAAGCATTCTATTAATAATCACTTTTCATGAGTTCGGGCATTATTTTGCAGCAAGATTTCATCGTATCAGAGCTACACTTCCATTTTATATTCCGTTTCCGCCAATCCCATTTTTTATAAATTTTGGTACGATGGGTGCGGTTATAAGAACTAAATCTCCAATCTATTCTAAGAAGGCTATGTTTGATATTGGAATAGCGGGACCGCTTTCAGGATTTGTGGTTTGTCTTGGAATTTTAATTTATGGTTTTACTCATGTTCCTTCCATCGAATATTTGATTAATATTCATCCTGATTATTTCTCTCCAGATTACGGAAAAGAAGGAATGCAGCTTGTGTTTGGAGATTCAATTCTCTTTTCATTCCTTAGGTATATTTTTGTAGATCCAAATTCATTCTTTCCACC
>JBBQSH010000335.1:0-1806 GCA_038214015.1 Ignavibacteriales bacterium
TGAGTTTAATAACGTTCAAATTTACTATGAGGGAAGTTTAAATTACTTTCAAACCACAACTGCAAAATCTTTTGATACTCATCGTATCGGATTAGTAGAAACACATTTATTTTCTATAGATGATAATCCGTTAAATGCAGGTATAAATTATTCATTCAGAAATAACAATGATGAATATGAGGTTTATGATTTTGATCAGATATCAGCTTATATTAATTATCGTCAATCAATAAGCGAAACAGATTTTATTTTATCTGGTTATATTTTTAATAAAAATAGTTACAACAACTTCACTTTATATTCACATAATGAGCATCGATTATTTCTTACCTGGATTTCAAATTTTGAAACTCAAACCTCGCTAACATTAAATGCCGAATATCTATTCAAAAATTACTTGGAAAAGTATGAGTATGACGATTATCTCAATGAATCTTCGCTGTTAAAATTCAGAATTAATGTTGGGCAATCATTGGGCGATCTAACAGGATTAAATGGTTATGTAATCTATCAAAAAAATCTTTCTTCTGGCAGCCGCTATTTAATTAGTGATTCATTGATTTATTATGAAGAGGAAATATTTAATGATATTTATTCTTATGATGGGATTGAAGCGGGTATAGGTTTTAAACATTACTTTAATGAAAACATTGAACTGATTCTAGAAGCAAAATATTTGATTAGAAATTATTCTTCACTTCCGGCAGTTGATAAAAGTGGTGCTGAACTAAGTTCTATGCGTGAAGATAAACAGTTTGGTTTAGGAGCAGGATTGGGTTTTGATTTAAGCAATGTTATTAATGGATTGTCTTTATCCGCAACCTGGAATTATTTTAAGAACAACTCCAATGATTATTACTACAAGTATTCAAACCAAATTATTTCTTTTTCTTTGGATTATGATTTTTAATATCACACTCAGCCCCGATACAACGCGGGATAAACTCCATCGGAGTGCGACATCATTTTTAGAAGTCATCCTTCGTTTCGCTCTGGATGACAATACGTAATGATCGTTATCCAAATTTTTTAATACCATACTTCTGCATTTTGTATCGCAGATTTCTTTCTGTTAATCCAAGTATTCTGCCGGCCTGAGATTGATTTCCATTTGCGTTGCTTAAAGCATCAAAAATTAATTTCTTTTCTAACTCTTCAACCTGATCAATTAAACTTCCTGATTGTATTTGCGGAATTTCATTTTCAGCTTTAAATCCTTTTACAACATTTGGCAAATCGTTTAAAGTAATTGCTTCACTTCTGCACAAAACAACTGCACGTTCAATTACATTCTCAAGTTCACGGACATTTCCGGGAAAATTATATTTTATTAACGAATCAATCGCTTCCTTAGATAAACTTAATTTATTTCTGTTGTTTTCCTTTGCATACTTTTCAATAAAATGATCAATAAGGGGGAGAATATCTTCTTTACGCTCACGCAAAGGAGGAATGTGAAGAGATACTATATTTAATCGGTAATATAAATCCTCTCTAAAACTTCCATTTTTAATTTTTTCCTCAAGATTCTGATGAGTCGCTGCAATAATTCGCACATCAATATCAACATTTTCTGTAGAGCCAACTCTTTCGATTTGGTGTTCCTGCAGAACACGAAGCAATTTAACTTGGAGATTAATTGGAATATCACCAATCTCATCTAAGAAAATAGTTCCACCATCGGCTAGTTCGAATCTCCCTTTCTTAGATTTATCTGCGCCTGTAAATGCGCCTTTCTCGTGCCCGAACAATTCACTCTCCAACAAAGTTTCTGGCAAAGCAGGAATGTTAACAGCAACAAATGGT
>JBBQSH010000336.1:0-1802 GCA_038214015.1 Ignavibacteriales bacterium
AGCTTTAATTCAATTAATAGATACACCTAAAGAACAGGATAAGAAAAAAGAAGATATTAGTAAACTTGAATCTAAACCAGTAGCTTCAATAACCCTTCAGCAATTAATTGCCTTTGGAGTATCAAAAATGAAAGCAACAGAGTATTTAGATGTTTTAAATAAAACGTTGGAAGATTATAAAATTGATACGGATTTAAAAATAATTCATTTTTTGGCACAAATCATTCATTAATCTAACAGATTTGCTGATCTTTCTGAAACAGGGAAAAAAGATAGTGACTATAATGGATTTAAAGGTCGAGGATTTATCCAATTAACGGGACCAGATAATTACATAGCCTATCAAGAATATGAAGGAGAAGATTTTACTTCGAGTACTGCTAATAAAGATAAGTTACAAAAACTTCCTTATTCTATTCGTTCCGCTGGTTGGTTTTGGAGTATTGAAAAAAGGTTAAACATAAGAGCTGATAGAAATGATTTTTTGTATTGTACGTATATAATAAATGGCGGATTCAATGGATATGACTCAAGATTATTTTACCTGAAAAGAGGACAAACTGCGTTGAATAAAACTTTTGTTAAATCTGAGCTAAACAACAGTGAAATTTTTAATAATTTAAAAGGATGTTTTGCATGGGCTTTGTGGAATGATCCAGATATAAAGTCGATACTATTTGATACTTGCAAGAGTGATATAAACAATGCAATTGCAGGTTACTCAAGAGTTTTAGATTTAATTTCTTCTAAAAACAACACCTCAAACTTTTATGGAATTCAGTATTTAGGAGCATTCGAGAAAATTAGAATATTTAAAGAAGAAAAGCCTTATGTTAAGGTCTATGAAGCATCTAAATTAAGATTAGAATATTTGCAACAATTATGAAAACCAAATTCTCATTTTTTATATTCGTTGCTATTGTTTTATTTTCTTCTAAAATATATTCTCAACTTAATTTTGACAATATTTTATTTACATTTAATCAAAATGAAAATTTTTTAATAGATAATTACAAATTGTATACTGAAAAGGGGATATTTGAAATTGAGGATGAGCCTTTCAAAGAAAACTTTTGGAATTACTTTTTGAGGTATAAAGGCAAGATCATTGGGTATTATAAATTTAATGATGTAAATGATTATGATGCTATTACCTGTACGCTATACGAAGTTGACGCAAAAATCTCAAGAGAAATAGGGATTAGTGAAGTTGTTGTTCTTGATAATATTAAACGAGTTGAATTTGAATCCTTTATTTTAGAATCCTTAAATTCGGGATTGAATGATTTTTTAAATTCGCCTGAAATATTAAATAATAAAGGATATTTTCTTTATCAATATAAATACTATGATGCAGCATTATTATACTTTAATAAAGTTATTGAAAAATTCCCAAATCGAGTGGTTGCTTTTCTCAATCGAGCAGACTGCCAGTGGGAACTCAAAGAAAAAGAAAAAGCGAAGAGAGATTACAAAAAGTATGTTCAATTAATGAAAGAGCAAAACAAAGATTTAACGAGAATACCGAAGTATGTTTATGAACGGATGAAAGAGTAATTTTTACAACCATGAAGAGACAAACACTCGATAAACTCTGCGGCTTAGGTTTAGAATTTCCGGAGAGTTACGATGAAGAAGCAGATATGATTACAGCAAGCAGGCAAAAAGAAGGGGAGAATGCAAGGATTGTAGATTTGCAATTTGAATTAGAGACCAATTCTTTTATAATATCTCAACGATCTAAACAAAAGAATGACTTAATTCAATACTTCATTGTAAAAGTGAAACTATCTACAGAATTT
>JBBQSH010000337.1:0-1790 GCA_038214015.1 Ignavibacteriales bacterium
TCATCTCTTCACGAAAGAGTTGTTCATTTAAAGGGTCAAGGTTTAGCAAAAGATCGGGAGTACTATCACGATATAGTTGGCTACAATTACAGAATGACAAATATCTGCGCTGCTATTGGTTGCGCACAAATTGGAAGAGCAAATGAATTGATCGATAAAAAAAATCTTATTGCGAATTGGTATGAAGATAAATTAAAAAATCTACCTGTCGTATTTCACTCACAAGTAGGAGATGTAAAACACTCTTTCTGGATGGTTTCAATTCTGCTTAAAGATTCTGTAGAAAGAGATAAAATTAGATTACACCTAAAAGAAAATGGAATAGAAACCCGTCCAACATTTTATCCTGTTCATTTAATGCCAATGTATTTTGAAAAAGGATTATCCCTTCCAGTTGCGGAAAATCTTGGCAACAGAGGAATAAATCTTCCAAGTTATCCTGACCTTAATAAAAACGATGTTGACTTTATTTGCAATAAAATTAAAGAGTTTTATAAATGATCACTTCAGCTTTAGAAATTAAAAGACTAAATATTAATCAATCAGAAGAATTGGCTAATCTTTTAATTGGTTCAGAAAAGAAATATTCACAATACTTCATTCCCTTTTCGTTTGATCTTGAAACAATTTCAGAAGTATTATCTAAAGCGATAAAAGATCAGATTTACGGAATTTATGTGGAAGATAACTTAGTCGGTTTTTACATGCTTCGCGGTTTTGATGAAGGATATTCAGTTCCATCTTATGGTGTCTGGATATCTAAGAAGTATTCAAACAAAGGCTTATCTACTTTTACACTTCAACACGCTATTTCTTTTTGTAAGTTAAATTCGATCAGGAAGATAATGCTAAAAGTTCATCCTGATAATATTACTGCAAAGCATATTTATGAAAAATATGGTTTTAAACAAACAGGCATTGATCAAAAGAATCATCATTTAATTTATCATAAAGAACTTTAAGAAAATTGTAAATGAAGATTGGTTTTTACATACATTATACCATGCTCAAGGCTGGCGGAATTTTTACTTATTCAATTGGAATTCTCAGACTCCTTCTCAAGGCAAAAGAAATTGATAAGATTGTTATCATAACTACTCCGGAAGTTAAGAGTGCTTTATCAGAAATAGTAAATAATAATAAAATTGAATTTAGTTTGTTAGACAGAGAAAGCTCTTTAAATAAAATCAAATTGTTTCTATCCTTCTTTTTATATGATACTTCCATCATCTATCTACATTATTTTCCGAATAGCAAAATATTAACCAAATTAAAAAGTATTTCTAATTTTATTAACCCTTACCAAAGGATTGTTAAAAATAGCGGCATTAAATTACTTCACGTACCGATTCAATATTCTCCAATTTATAAAACATCAGTACCGATTATTACTACTATGCATGATGTACAAGAATTTCATTTCCCTGAATTTTTTACTGCTTCAGAAAGATTGCATCGCGCAATTAACAATCTTAAATCTGTTTCGGAATCAGATCACATAATTGTTTCATTTTCACATATCAAAAATGATTTAATCAAATATTACTCGTTAGCTGAAGAAAATATTTCTGTGTGCCCGCCGTCTTTTGCTGATGATTGGTTCTCGACAAAAAGGGAGACAGAATGGAAAACTCTGGAAGCAAAATTTTCAATTTCTAAAAAGTATTTACTCTATCCGGCGGCAACATGGAAACATAAAAATCACATTACATTAATTGAAGCACTGGCTGAGATTAAAAAAAATAAACTAGATATCAATCTAATTTGTACGGGAAATAAAACTGAGTATT
>JBBQSH010000338.1:0-1784 GCA_038214015.1 Ignavibacteriales bacterium
ATTACAAAGTAAGTCCACATTACCAAAGTTCGCCACTATTTCCCATTGTTTAACGAACCGCCGTATACGAGAACCGTACGTACGGTGGTGTGAGAGGCGCACTCCGTCAGCTAATTACTGGCGGAGCCGTCTACTCGATTAGCACCAGTTTTTATTTCTCTGTCCATTCCACATCAACCTCAAATTCGCCCTTGTCGTTTTTGTTAATTGTTGTCTTGTTAATAACAAAGTCTTTGCTGTGTCTAACTTTGCTGTTTTGCATTTGATTTTCCTGTGTCAATATGAAATTAGGAATTAATGCTTTGATTTGGCGTTCGTCATAGTCTCCTGCCATAATAATTTTTGATTGTCTTTGTTTGCTCATAATTATAGAAATATTAGAATTGCCCCAACTAATAAAATTGTTCCTGTTGTTTTTAATATTTTACCTGCTGTGCTTTTGATTTTAGTTTTTTCCGTTGTTACAAAAGTGTCGCCCATAACCTGCCCTACTTCATACTTTACTTGGTAAAGTCCGTTTGGTTCACTTTTTAATTTTTCGGAAATTAATGATTGAATGTCTGTCGGTGGGAGATATTTTTTATAGGTAACAACTCCATTTTTCACTTTCACATTTGTAATTCCTTTTACATAGTCAACCGTAATATTGTTAACAGTCGCCTCTGTCATTACAGAGTAGCCTTTATAATTTAATGTCGGTAAAGAAGGAGAAGCATATTTTATAAATTGACACGAATTATCATCTCCTGATATTAGAGTAAATTTATTTTCACTCCTAACATCATTACTTCCCGCTGCAATGTAGTATCCATAATCAACACTTTCTCGGCTGTAATCAACGAGTTTGTAGTATGCTGAATATGTATTTTGGAACCGAAAATATTTTTGACTTTCCTGTTCAATTTTGTAGTAGTCTGGGAAAGACGAATTTGATTTTAACCTTTCAATTAGTGAATTACGCAGATCATTAACAAATGAATTATACTTTGCATTGTCGTATTCCTCTAAGTTGTAGGTCTTTGATTTAATTTCCTTTTCTTTAGCTTTCCTTTCTTCCTCTTCCTTAATTCTTTTTGCTTCGGCATCTTGCTCTGCTTTTAGTTTGGTAGCAATTTTTGTCTTTAAATCAGAGGGCAGTTCATTCGGTTCGGTTTTTCTCCATTCGACTGTTGCATATCCATTTTTCGCAAGATAAATTTTTGAATAATGTTCGTAGTCATCTGAGAAAAACAAATTGCCACTCTTGTAATCGCCATAACTTGAGTTGAAAAATTCGTTTAATTGTTCATTAGATACGTCTTCATATTGAGTTAGTACATAAGCCAATTGTCCATACTCCATTATATAATGTTTGCAGAAGTTTGCAGATACTCTAAAGTCAATAAGATATTGGTTGGAGTAACACTGAATTACATCTGTAATCTGTCCATTATTGTATAATACATCCCAACTTGCTCTTGCATCGGAATATCTTCCATAAGAATCTGGTCTATTATGATCTTTTGTAGTCCATTCAACTAATCTTTTTATCTGTTCAGCATCTTGTCCGATTTCAATTGTCTGTGATTTTAATTGACCAAAGCCTAAAACCAAAACTGTTAAAATTATTATTCTATTCATTTCTCTGTCTTTTTTAAATGGTGGCTAACGTCTTAGCGTTGTATTAAATGTTTCCCTAAAGTAAAGTTAATATAATGAGATAAACAAGTTGTTAAGCAGATATTTAATTTGAAACTAGGGGGAAATATTTAATACAACCGAGTTGAACGGGACCCAACTCTATG
>JBBQSH010000339.1:0-1776 GCA_038214015.1 Ignavibacteriales bacterium
GAAACAGTGAGATGGTTCAATAATGGATTTAGATATGATGATCAAGGATGGATTTTTTTGCACATTGAAGGCGCACCTTATGAAAGAGGTTATCAATATGGAAACCTGATCGCAGAAGAATTGGTTGAGTATATAAATAAATTAGGTATCCAACAAAACAAAGATTATCCTACAAAAGGATGGGAAAATCTAAAATTTATTGCTGATGCAATGATGCTTAGAAAATATGAAACAGAATATCTAACTGAAATGAAGGGTATTGCTGATGGTGTAAATAATGCTGGAGTAAAACTTTTTAATCGGAAACTTGATTTACTTGATGTGGTAACATTAAACTCCGCAATTGATATTGATTATTCAAAAGATGCAATGGGTGTAACACCAAATCAATTATCAGGACAAAGTTTTCTTAAGAGTGAAGATGAATTGGATATCCCAAACCGACTTCATAAGTGTTCCAGTTTTCTTGCGAATAATTCATCAACAACTGATGGTAGAATTGTATTTGGTCAGATTTTTATGTGGGGCGGATATACCGGCCCTCATTGGAATGTAATATGCGATGTAGTGCCAACTGAAGGTAACAGATTAGTTTATCAAACATTTCCCGGTGGGATACATTCTGGTTCAGATTTTTATATGAATGCTTCCGGTATAATGATAGGCGAGACAACTGTTGGTCAAACTCCATTTAATATTGATGGTACTCCTCAATCCAATAGAATCAGAAAAGCAGCGCAATATGCCAACAGTATCGATGATGTTGTTAAGATTTTAACTACTGACAATAATGGAATGTATACAAACGATTGGCTGATTGGTGATACAAAGACTGATGAAATTGCGGTGCTTTTACTGGGAACAAAAAAACATAAGCTCTGGAGAAGCGGCAATAATGAGTTTTATGGTGATACAAAAGATTTTTATTGGTGTAATAATAACAATAAAGATCCGGAGGTGCGTAAGGAATACATTACAAATACAAATAACGCACCATACGATTTAATATTTGCGCCCTGGAATAGAGATGTTGCATTCAATGATTTTTACAAAGAGCACAAAGGAAAAATTGATGCAATAGCGGGAGTGAATCTTTGGGCGAGTTCGCCGATAAACAGACCACACGCTTGTGACGGCAAAGTTACAACTTCCGATATGGCTGAAAATTTAGTGTTCCTTGCTCATTATGGTAAAGTTACCTTAAGAGAAATGTTCGTTGGTGAGAATAACAGAATTCCTGATTTGCCGGGAGCATTTCCACGATTAACTTTGGGTTATTCAGTAATAAGTCCAATGTTCATTACCGATAAAATTAAAGAACAAAGAAATCAAAGTCTTGTAACTCAAAACAAGGATGAATATAAAATCAATTATGATGAAGTTGTTGATAAATATTCTTATGATGAACGAAAATTATGGATGAATACTGTTTATCCTGCATCAGAATCAGAAAATTGGTTTGTTAGCGGTTCTGCTGCTTACTGGTCTATGCTTAAAGGAATTCCAAAATCTAAAAATGAAATTCTAAAGTATTTCAAAGATCAATTTGCGGAACTAAATGCTAGATACCTTTATACAGTGAGTAGGGAAGGGTCGATCAATCCTATTGATGCAAAGAGAATTTATACCGGCTTTAATAATTATCAGATACCAAGAATTAAAGGCACATATCTTTTACATCAGTTAAGATTGCTTTTAGGAAATGATGTTTTTTCTGAATTGATGTTCACAGTTCATGAAAATTATCGTGAAAAAGAAATGAGCACTGAGAATTTT
>JBBQSH010000340.1:0-1748 GCA_038214015.1 Ignavibacteriales bacterium
ATTGCAAGTGCATCGCTTTCATCAACTTTAATTTTTTCAGATTTGATATTAAGTAAAGTCTTAATCATAAATGAAACTTGTTCTTTGCTTGCGGCACCTTTTCCAACAACAGATTTTTTTACTTCTCTTGGGGAATACTCGTTTGCAGGAATATTGTTATGGAGCGCACAAAGAATAGAAACTCCCCGTGCATAACCAATCTTCATTGCGGACTGAACATTTTTCCCATAGAAAGCAGTTTCAATTGCAAATTCATCAGGTTTATATTTTTTGATGATTTTACTTATTTCACTGTAGATAATTTCAAGTCGCTGCGGGATTGGTTCGTTTACAGGAAGGTTTATTGATCCACCGGCAACTCTTATGAAGTTATTATTTAAACACTTAACAACTCCGTATCCTGTAATTCTTGTTCCGGGATCTATACCTAAAATGATCATAGAAATATTTTAAGTTGTTTTAAAAATAGATTCCCACTTGCGTGGGAATGACAAAATAATTTTACTAAAAAAAATATTAGAATTTATTCAACAATATCAGCATTTGAAAAAACGTTTTGAACATCATCAAGATCTTCAAGTGATTCAATCAGTTTAACAACCTTTTCGGCATCTTCACCTTTAACCTCAATTAAATTTTTAGCAATCCATTGAAGTGAAGCATTTTCAACAGTAAAATTTTTATCCACTAATGTTCTTCTTACGGTTTCAAAAGATTCAATAGTAGTTTGCACTTCAAAAAAATCTTCTTCTGTTGTAAGATCATCAGCGCCTGCATCTAAAAAGATTTCCATTACATCATCTTCTTTTTTACCTTCTGCGGGCAGGGTGATAATGCCTTTTCTATCGAACATCCATGCAACGGAGCCAGTTTCACCCATACCTGCGCCATTTTTACTAAAAAGATGTCTTACTTCTGCAACGGTCCGGTTTTTATTATCGGTAGCAACTTCAACAACAACTGCAACGCCTGCTGGGCCATAACCTTCATAAGTCAATTCGTGATAAGTAACACCTTCAAGTTCGCCAGTAGCTTTTTTAATAGCACGATCGATATTATCCAAAGGCATATTTGCAGCTTTAGCGTTATCCACGGCCAAACGTAATCTTGGGTTACCATTAATATCACCACCAGCGCGAGCAGCAATTGTGATTTCTTTAATAAGTTTTGTAAAGATCTTTCCTCTTTTAGAATCGAGTACGGCTTTTTTTCTTTTAATCGTTGCCCATTTTGAGTGACCGGACATTACTAATTCTCCTGAATTTCTTTTTGGTTTAGTCTTAAATCTTTTAATCTAAGCTGCGGATAAGTTCTGCCATCTCTAACAGTTTTATCAATGGTAAATACAATATCCACTTTTAATTTTTTATCTGACAACAAATCTAAATATTCACGCATATTAAAGCCAATGGTATCAAAAATCTTATCGTTCCCATTTTGTTTAAAACAAGCTATAAGATGTTTATTGCCTACCAATCTTGGTGTGTTAAAAATATCTACACCTTCTGAAAGGAATACAGGGCGCATATTTTGCGGACCAAATGGAGCAAACTGATCAAGTATTCTTAAAAATTTTGGTGTGATTTCTGAAAGTTTAATTTTGGCATCAATAATAATCTCCGGGAAAAGATCATCGCCAGTAATTGTTTCTTTTACTATCTGATTGAACTTGTCTTTAAACTCCTGAAACTTATCAAGCTCTACAGCTAAGCCTGCCGCTGCCTGATGTCCGCCAAAATGAATTAACA
>JBBQSH010000341.1:0-1710 GCA_038214015.1 Ignavibacteriales bacterium
AATTTTTTCAAGGTAATCTTTTGCCTCTATTGTTGGAGTATTTAAAGAAGCAAGTTCAAGAACAGCAATGACTTTGTTGTTATAAATTACGGGCAGCAATAATAGATAGCTTAATTTTATATCTAAAGCTCCGGCTTGAACAGATGGTAATGAAATTTCAGAGGTTATTTCTATTTTTTTTTTAGTCTCGATAATCTTCTTGAAAAAATCATTTCTTTCGTGCTTTGTTTTTGCATTGTTTAATCCATGGGAGCAGATGAGACTAACTTCATCATCGTCTATAGAATATAATGCCCCAACAAGAAATCCACAGGTATTAATAATTTTATTTAGCGCTGCGTTTGAAATTTCATATAAAGAGGCATTCTGATTGATGAGGGTAATAAATTCAGAGTAGTCATTTTTAGCTCGCTGACTTTTTTTAAGTTCATCGAGCATTAAGTTAAACGCTTTGCCAAGATTACCAATTTCATCGTTACTTTGAACTTTTATATGTGTATCAAAATTGCCAGCAGTAGTTTGAGCTGTTGCAACATTTAAATCTGAAATTCTTGCTCTTAATCTATGAGTTAGCACATAGCTTAAGATTAAGGCTAAAATAATTCCAACCACACCAATTAGTATTAAAATATTTCTTAATGTTTCTCTTAAATCAGTTGCTTCACTATGCGATCTAAAAAGTACAAATGCTAAATTGTTACCGTATCTTGATGATTTTTCGGTTCTATATGAAGTTGCAATAATGTCGGATGTTTCGCTGTCACCAACAAATATTTCCGAATCATTTTGTTGTTTAAGATGGTTATATGCTTTGTTTAATAGAAAAGTATGCTGGTCGTTTAAGTTTGAGTTTGAAACTTCAGCAGTAAAATTATCCCACACCAATGCTACATCTGAACCAATTCTCTGTGAAAAATCATCAAGAACTTCATTACTAATAATTTTACCAAAATAACAAATACGATCAGGCGCAATGCTTTTAACATTTATTATTGCATAAGGATTTAGCTGAATAAATTCATCAATTGTAAAATTTTGCTTTGGTATTTGTATAAAGCTTTTTGCAGAATGGCGAATTATTATATTAGAATCGGTGGTGCTTGCTTCAAGAAAAAAATCATTTAGGTTTCCTGCAATAAAGGGTCGTTCAAAAAACAACTCAGGATTGTTATTTTTTAATGTCCAGAATTCTTCATCAATTTTATCAACAAAGGAGCGGTAAGTAAAATTAAAGTTTCTTGAAGAGCTAATTATAATTTTGGATTGTTGGGCAGTTAGGGTATTGTACATTATTGAGTAGAAAGCAATTGCGGCACTACCCAGCACAATTGCCACTATCAGCAGGTTAACAAGAATTATTCGGTGGTTTATTTTCATTTATCATCATTCTCTTTGCAGAACTTTCGTAATAGTTATCAGAAGCTCATCAAAATCATACGGTTTACTAATAAAATCAGTGGCGCCCATTTTAGCGGAATCAATTGCGCTTTTAACATCTGCGTATGCAGTTAAGACAATAACTTTAGCTTTAATTTGATTTTGCTCGATTGCTTTTAGAACATCAAAACCATCCATCGCTGGCATTTTAAGATCGAGCAAAACCAAATCAACCAGATTATTTTTTAGATAATCCATAGCCTCAACACCACTATTTACAAAGCTGGAATTATACCCAACTTCTTCTAGCTCTTCTTTAAGAACAGTACAAAG
>JBBQSH010000342.1:0-1705 GCA_038214015.1 Ignavibacteriales bacterium
ATACAGATTTGAACTTTTCAATATCTTCCTGAAAGAATGCTACAGCGGATTTTCCGATGTGCATTTCTTTAATTTCACTATCTAAATTTTCTGCATCTAAAGCACAAACCCAATTCCTTTCATAAGGCGTTACATCAAGAGCATCAATATTATCTTTTAGAATTGTGTTTATCTGAGAAACTTTTCCGCTTACAGGTGAATTAAATGTTATGCTTCTGTTGCCTTGTTTAATTGTGAAAAGCGGCTGTCCTGCTTTTATATTCATTCCAAGGTTTGGCAGTTCAACAGAGTAAACGCGACCAATTAATTTCTTTGCAAAATCATCAATTCCGATTTTTGCAATTCCAGCTTGGTTCATACTTACCCAGGTGTGGTTCTTTGCAATAAAAACTCCACCAGGTATTGCAAACTCACCATGAGTAAAATCATCCGAAGCAGGAACATTAGTAATATGAACTTTTGGTTTTAACTGTTTCTGAATTTTATCCTGGCGCTTAATTAAAGATTTCTTAACAAACGCGATTAGTTCATCTTCTGTAAATGGTTTTTGAACATAATCCAGAGCACCATATTTCATTGTTTCTACGGCGGTTTCAACTGATGCATAACCAGTTATAATAATTACATCAATATCCGGACGAAGATGTTTTACAGATTTTGTCACTTCTACTCCATCCATTAATGGCATTTTTAAATCTGTAAAAAGAAAATCGTAATGATGTTTTTGAATTAAACCAAGCGCTTCCTGTCCTGTTTCAACCGTATCAACAGAATATCCATCAAGCACAAGAATTTTTCTAAAACTGCCAAGTATAACTTCTTCATCATCAACGCAAAGAATTTTTGCTTTTGGATTTTCTACTTCAGCACGTTTTAAAGTTTTTGCTTCATTTGTAAAATCTAGTTTAAGACTTTCGGTCAGAACGATTTCACGTTCTTTCTTTTGTTTTTGTTCTGTCATTCTTTTTCCGACCATTCGGATAACGATATCCGCAATGATGAAAATGACTACAGCTAATATGAATAGTGGCATGATTTTTCTCCTATCGTAAAATAATTTTTATCATTTTAATTTTTAAAACACTTACAGTCTATCAGAACTGCAAGGTATTAAGTATTTAATTTCATATTCAATGTTTGCAGGTATAACACGATAAATCCATCCTTCAAAAAAAGGATCTTTTTCTACTAGGTTTGGATTTGCTGTTAAGTTATTGTTTACTTCTACAATCCTGCCTGAGATTGGTGCCAATAATTTATGCACTCTATCTTTTACCGATGTGAATGACACGCAGCAAATACCTTGTGCTATTTCATCATCAACGGTTTGCAATTCTATTTCTCTAACGGATTCAAAAGTTTTAATAAAAAGATCGCACACTCCAACTAAAACCGAACCTTCGCGTTCTTGAACCATCCAGGAAGAATAACCCAGTCTAAAATATTTTGATGGACAATTCACATAAAGTATTTCATCTGTATTCTTCTGTAAGGATAAGATTTTTTGTTTATCTCTTAGTTTTTGATATTTATTTGCGCGATAAAGTGAGCTTAGTAATTCATCAACGGTAAATGGTTTTGGAATAAAATCTACTGCACCGTTATAAAGGGAATTAACTGCGTTTTCAACAGTTGAGTATCCGGTGGTCATTATAATTGTGCTATCAATTTTTTTATTATGTAGTTCATCCAAAATCTGAAAACC
>JBBQSH010000343.1:0-1682 GCA_038214015.1 Ignavibacteriales bacterium
GGAGAAAGAGTGATATTTGCATATTCTAAAAATAAAAATTTTGGTCTTAAAGCCCCCATTTGGGGGTTTGGGGGTCAAAAGCAAAATCAATAAAACTAAGCAATAGTATTAAATATCCCAACTTATATAATGTCTAATGAACAATTTTATTTTACAAACAGTTTCATTAGAAATTATTTGATAAAAAAATATCATTATTATTATGAAAGAGAATTTTAACTCAAAGCGTTTTATAGTATCAATTTTCCTATCTATAACATTAAATATATTCTTAATCTCTTGTAGTGATGAATCATCAGTAAATTATGCTGATGTACCAGTTATTATTATAAAAGCGGATGATTTAATTGAAACGACTCCGAATTGGAGCAGGTTTATTCAAGTAGTTATCGATAATGAAATTTGTGCAAGTATAGGAATTATATCAAAGCCACTTTCTTCAAAAAATTCTATTTCAGAAATCAGACGAATATCTAAAATTAAACAAAAAAATAATTTTCCAGTAATTGAGTTTTGGAATCATGGTTATGATCATTCAAAACATGGAAATATAACTGAATTTTACGGTACTGATTTTAATTATCAATTAAGTCACATTCAAAAATCACAAGATTTCTTTATTGATTCATTACAATGCATTTCACATAGCTTTGGAGCTCCATTCAATAAAACAAGTTCAGTAACTGACGCTGCATTAAAAAAATATCCAGATATAAATGTATGGATGTTCTATCAAAAAATCGAAAAGCAGAATTCGAATGATTACTGGAAAGACCCCAAAAAGAAAGCAATACATTCCTCTGATCGTAATTTAATTTTAGATGTAGATTATTTATCTTTAAAAGATTTCTCCATGGACAGATTACAAAAGAACTTTAATAAAGATAAAAATAAGCAATATATTCTCATACAAATTCACCCACAGCATTGGAATAATAAAAGCTTTGAGAATTTTATAAAATTAATTTCATTTTACAAAGATCAAAAACGTGGTATATTTATGACTCCATATCAATATTATCAATTTTTGCATACCAGAAATGAGCAATCTGAATTAAAATAATTATCTTCCAGATTGTACAATATAATTTCTTAATTCGTTGTTATATTCTTCATTATCAATCAAATCTTCTAAATTGAGATGTAGCCGATAACGCCAACTGAATTTAGAATTTGAAGGAACATTGATACGCTCATCATGTGGATTTTTTCTTCTAATCTTTTCAGAAATACTCAGTAAATCTTGCATTTGGAAGATGGACCACATAGCAGGTGAATATAAATGTTGTAAAATAATATCCCTGCAAATCCAATTATCGCAGAAGTAAGGAGCTTCGCCCCAATGACCAAGTTGTGAGTTGTAGAAGCGTTGTGTAACGGCTCTGTCTTCTTCCCACCATCCACGTATGGTGCTCATATCGTGTGTGGAAGGTGTTACAACTGATAGATAAGGTGCATCGGCAGGATGTGAGAATTCTAATTTATTGGTTTTGGGTGCTCGCTGCACTTCTAGGCTCAGAATGCCTAATTCATTCATTACCGTAGTTACGCAATGGGTCATCATGCCTAAGTCTTCGCCACAAATTAACATATTGGTCGATCGTTTAAGTGCTGGTAATTTCTCCATGCCCGATTGATACCAAAACGAATCTTGTCGGCGGTAAAAATAATCGACATAGAGT
>JBBQSH010000344.1:0-1608 GCA_038214015.1 Ignavibacteriales bacterium
TCAACTCCAAGCGGACCGTAATCCCAACAGCCGTTTAATCCGCCGTAAATTTCACTTGATTGGAATACAAATCCTCTTCTTTTGGCAAGAGAAACAATATTTGCAACTGCATCAGCAGGTTTATTTTTCTTTTCGCTCACATTTCACCTTAATTTTTATACACAATTTGAGGTGTGAATATAGCAAAATCAAAGCAATTTTATGAATAGATTTTTATTGGTGAATTAGGATGGTTTATTTAGTTTTGGAAGGTCGAAGGCACACATTAATAACAATCATTTCAAAAACTATTGGTGTTTTATGTTCAAAAAATTATTACCCAAAGAAGAAAAATATTTCGAAGACTTCAAAGAGATGATTGGCTTCATCGAAGAGATGGCTGATAATACCGAAAAAATATTCCGCTTTGAGGACACACAGGCTCATATCCTAAAAATGAAACCATTGGAACTAAGATGTGACGAAATAGCCGCAAAAATTACCAAGAGACTAAACAAAACGTACATTACGCCTTTTGATAGAGAAGATATTTTTGCTCTGATAAAAAGATTGGATGATATAAGTGATATGCTTCTAGGTGCTACTGTTAGAGTTGATACTTTTCACATAGAAAAGAAAATAGATTATGCTGATAAGCTTGCGTTGATTATTCGTGCGCAGGTAAAAGAACTTGGCATTGCTATTCAGGATTTGAAAGTAAAAAGAGTAAATGAATTAAAAGCTGTTAAAGATCTTGAAGTTGAGGCAGATAAAGTTTATCAGCAAGCAATTAAAGAGTTATTTGAAAACGAAAAAGACGCAATAGAATTGATAAAGAAAAAAGAAATTATAGATTTACTAGAAAGAACCAGCGATAAATGCCAATCAACAGCGAATGTAATTTTATCAATCTTTCTAAAGAACAATTAAAGATATTATATGGAAATTGTTGTACTGATTATCGCCCTTGCACTCGTTTTTGATTTCTACAATGGAATGAATGATGCAGCAAATTCAATTGCAACTATTGTTTCAACAAGAGTATTAACACCATTCCAGGCGGTTGCCTGGGCAGCTTTTTTCAATTTTGTTGCTGCATTTGCATTTGGTGTTAGTGTTGCAACTACAATTGGAAAAGGGTTAGTTGATGTTAGCGTAGTAGATAATTTTGTGATTTTTTCCGGTATTGTAGGCGCAATTATTTTAACTGCATCTGCAACACATTACGGAATGCCAATTAGTGTTTCACATGCAATTATTGGCGGGTATGGTGGTGCGGCTATAACTAAAGCCGGTATTAGTGCAATAATTATTTCGGGATATACAAAAATTATAATATTCATTTTTCTTGCTCCTGTAATTGGATTAATCGGTGCTTATCTTTTTTCTATAATTACTTTATGGATTGTTAAAAATCAGCAACCAAGAAAAGTGGATAAGTATTTTAGAAAACTCCAGTTGCTTTCTGCTGCTGTTTACAGTTTAAGCCACGGTTCCAATGATGCACAAAAAACAATTGGAATAATTACGATTGTTCTTTTTACTAATAATCTTCTCGGAGATACTTTTTATGTTCCATTCTGGGTAATTATTCTCAGTCACACGGTTATTGCGTTGGGTACCTTATTT
>JBBQSH010000345.1:0-1594 GCA_038214015.1 Ignavibacteriales bacterium
TCAGGGCTCATATCTTTGACATAGTTTAAAATATGAAGTTTATCTTTGAAAAACAAACAGTTAATAAGCAAAACGGATTGGCAAAATTCTATCGGGGCGAAATACATCAGTAGATGATATTGTACACATTAGGGCAATCCAGTTCGTTTTTATTACATTTCGAGTCACAATAGTACTTATGGACCATATTTAGAATTTGGATCTTGTATAAAAAATGAGCAAAGATTTGTGTGATATTTTGTTTATTGATATAAAATCAAAGAGTTATGAACTTAAAGTATTCAGTTGGTCTTGATGTTTCAAGTAAAAAAATTAATGCTTGTATTAGCGTTATTGACGAAAAACAAAAGGTTGTTTGTAAATCTAGTACAGAAATTTGCAATACTTTAAAAGGATTTGCAGTTTTAGAAGATTGGATTTTCAAGCATAAAAAAGAACCCATCCCAGTGGTGATTTGTATGGAAGCTACGGGGATTTATCATGAAAATTGCGCATACTATTTGTATGAAAAAGGATTTGCTGTTTCTATAATTTTGCCTAATAAAGCAAAAAAATATATGGAAGCAATTGGTTTAAAATCTAAGAATGATAGTATTGATGCTAAAGGCTTGGCTCAAATGGGCGCTGAACAATGTTTGGAATTATGGCAACCCATGGGAACCTTTTTTTACGAATTACGATTATTGACAAGGCAGCATCAAAATGTAACCGAATTAAAAACGGTTTTAAAGAATCAATTAGATGCCTTGAGTTATGCAATGCATCATTTAGACTCTGTAACCAATCAGTTAGAGCAGACCATAATCTTGTTTGAGACACAATTAAAAGAATTAAACAGAGAAATAAAAGCACATTTAAAATCGGAAAAAGAGGTGTTTGATAAAGTAGAAAATATTTTAAAAATGAAAGGATTAGGAGTTTTAACATTGAGTACTGTTTTGGCTGAAACCAATGGGTTTACTTTGTTTAAAAACTACAAACAATTAGTTTCTTATGCAGGTTATGATGTTGTTGAGGCGCAATCAGGAACACGAGAAGGGAAAACAAAAATATCGAAACGAGGAAACTCCAGGATACGCAGGGCTTTGCACATGCCTTCTTTGGTAGTGATTCAATGTCAAGTAAAACCTTTCAAAGATTTATTTGATAGAACCTACGAAAAACACGGGATAAAAATGAAAAGCTATGTGGCAGTTCAAAAGAAACTCTTGACAATGATTTATCATTTATGGAATAAGAATGAAGCTTACGATTCAGATTATGGAGTAAATATCCAAGAAGAGGAGCAAAAGTTTTCTCTCGGGCAATTGGCTTCGGAGAAGACACAATCGCAAAAAAATAGCCCCAATATAGAAATCGAGGCTAAACAAGGTAAACATCCAGTGAATAATCGCAAGAAGTTTCCTCTCGGTCATACAAATATAGAAAATTTACTAAAATAAATTAGGAATTAAAGATAGTACCTATCTAGTACTTTTTTGTTTTCAAAATAACTATTGTTAAAATCCAAGTTTAGAATATTTTATACATTAAGATTTAATCTTCTTTTTAATTTTTGTGTGTAATTATTGGTATATTAGCTTAATAAATAGAA
>JBBQSH010000346.1:0-1590 GCA_038214015.1 Ignavibacteriales bacterium
ATAAAACTTGACTTATGAGACAGCCTCTTTCTGATGCAACTTTAATTACCAGCTAACCTTAAATCTTTTCTTTGATAATACCAGCGATAAATTAGTAATGCAATCGCCGCAGTTAAGCCTATCACAGCAAAATAATACCAGATCATATAAGATTTATCATACGCAGTTAAAAGTTGTTCCGGTGAAAGTGTTGTAGGATCAGGTGCGTATGCTGTTAATAAATATCCAGAAATTCCAAACCCTAAGATTGAAGACAGAAATGAATGAAGATGACTGAATCCAAGATACAAGCCCTCTTCACCTTTTGGAGCTTGCAGTGAAAAATACTCCAGGTAACGAGGTGAAATAAAACATTCCGCCAAACCTTGAACCATAATTCCAGCGATCATCATAACCGTAATTGGATGAGCGCTGAACAACCCAAATATTGAAACAGATTGACCTGTGACAGACTCCAGTAAATTGCTTGATGCCATAAGAAGCGCAGAAACAGGCATTAAAAACATTCCCACTGCCATTGAAGAAACTGCTTTAACATTTCTCATTATGTGGGTTATGAACATAACAAGAGCCATTACTACAGCAGGGTTAACATTTGCAATCCATTCTGGTGATGCTTGTTCACCCACAGTTCTTAAAACATATTTTGGCATTGTAGCATAAAGCTGATGTTGTATTATCCAAAATCCAGTAACAATAAGAATTAAAGTAAGTAAACGCATATTGGTTACAACTCTTACAAATCCACCCCAAACTTCTTGAAGCGATTTGCCTTCGCCCTGACTGTTAACATTTTTATAAAATAAGATAACAACCATTAACGCTACAAAACTCATTATTGCAGAAAAGTAGTTAATAGCTGTTAATCCTAATTCAATTCTTATCGGATAAGCAAAAGTTTTACCTAAGAAAGCACCAACATTTACAATCCCATAAAATATTGAATAACCTCTTGCTCTGGTTTCGGGAGTGGTTGTTTTTGCAACTGTTCCTGTAATAATAGATTTGATAAACGATCCCCCAAACATTAGCACTACTAAAGATGGAAGCACAACTGCTTTATAGGGAAATGCACCAAGAGAAAAGTATCCTAAAGATAAAAGTGCAAATGCAAGTATGATAGCATTTCTAAATCCAATTTTATCTGCAAAGGCTCCGGTAAAAGGAGGTAGAAAATATAGTCCGGCAGAAAAAACTCCACCAATCCAGGCAGCTTCTATATCATCAAAACCAACAATGCGTGAAAGATAAAGCGTAATTGCTATGAACACACCATAATATGCTGCCCTTTCAAAAAGTTCAACAATATTTGCGGTCCAAAATGCTTTAGGGAATTTCCAGCTGGATTTATTAACAGTATTTTGGTTTTCTGATGTGTTCGAGCTGTTCAAGCTATACCTCGTATAATTTTTGAATTTTGAAGTTACAAGATATGATTTTAAACTTTTAAGACAATCACTTTTCTTTCTTAATAAACTTCATTGAGCCGGAGTTAATGCAGTATCTTAGTCCTGTCGGCGGCGGTCCATCATCAAAAACGTGACCGAGATGCCCATCGCATTTTGCACACATAACTTCTGTCCTTTTCAT
>JBBQSH010000347.1:0-1553 GCA_038214015.1 Ignavibacteriales bacterium
AGAAACAGGATTAAAAAATCTTTGCCTTGCTGGTGGAGTTGCACTTAACTGCGTTGCAAACGGAAGATTACTTCGTGAAGGACCTTTTGAAAATATCTGGATTCAGCCAGCCGCCGGCGATGCAGGTGGAGCGCTTGGTGCAGCTTTAATTGGCTGGTATAAATATCACAACAAACCAAGAACTGCTGATGAAAAAACAGATTCGCAAAAAGGTTCATATCTCGGTCCAAATTTTTCTGAAGTAGAAATTAAAGGGTTCATTCAATCAAACAATCTTGTTGCAAAAAAATATGATGATGATGAATTAATTGAAACGGTAGCAAACTTAATCAATTCAGAAAAAGTAATTGGCTGGTTTGATGGAAAAATGGAATTTGGTCCACGTGCACTTGGTTCCCGTACAATTATTGGCGATGCACGTTCTCCCAAAATGCAGGCAACGATGAATATTAAAATAAAATTTAGAGAAGGTTTTAGACCGTTTGCTCCATCTGTACTTTATGAAAAGGTAAGTGATTTTTTTGAGATAGAAAAAGCAAGTCCATATATGCTACTAACTGCCGATGTAAAAAAAGAGCGAAGAATCCCAATGACTGATGAAGAGCATAAAAAATGGGGAATAGAAAAGCTGAATGTTGTTCGCTCTAATATTCCTGCAATTACTCATGTGGATTATTCAGCAAGACTTCAAACAGTGCATAAAGAAACTAATCCACGTTACCATAAATTAATTTCTAAGTTTGAAGAAAAAACTGGGTGTGCAGTTATAATCAATACATCTTTTAATGTAAGAGGCGAACCGATTGTCTGTTCGCCAAAAGATGCATACAGATGTTTTATGCGTACTGATATGGATTATCTTGTACTTGGAAATTATATTTTAAGCAAAGAAGATCAGAAACCTTTAGAAAATGATAGCGATTGGAAAAAAGAATTTGTATTGGATTAAGCAATGTTAAAAGATGAATTAAAGTATATTGATAGATCTGACGAAGCAGTTAAGAAAACAGGATTAACGGTTGGAGTTGTATTAATTTTTATTTCATTGTTGCTTTGGTATCTAGGCAAAACTTCGTTTATTTATTTCTCAATTATTGGCGGATTATTTGTAATCCTGGCGACTATTGCAATACCAGTTTTGCGTCCATTCCATAAACTCTGGATGATGCTTGCATTGGCAATGGGATTTGTAATGTCGCGAGTTATATTAACATTGTTATATTATCTTATATTAACTCCAATTGGATTATTGGCAAAGATTGTTGGTAAAAAGTTTATGCCGCTTGGATTTGATAAAAACACAACTACATATTGGGAAAAGAGAGAGATTACAACTAAACAACAAATAGATTATGACAGGCAGTTTTAACTTTGAGTGCTTTGTGTAATTGACTTTGTGCTCTTTGTGGTAAAGAAGAAAATAACCACAAAGTTCACCAAGGTTGATCACAAAGGTTACGAAGAAAATAAAGAGGTAAACATATGAGCAAATTATCTGTAGTTTCAGAATTGTGGGAATTTCTTAAGGTAAGAAAAAAATGGTGGCTGCTGCC
>JBBQSH010000348.1:0-1546 GCA_038214015.1 Ignavibacteriales bacterium
CAACGGATATAGATTTTTGTCCGTTTGATAAAATTTCTTTTGCTACAACTTTTCCAAAATCATCCCAATTCTGATGAAAAATTGTTTGTCCCACTTCATAAGAATTTGCGGGAGAATATGTAACACAACTTTCATTTTCAATACCTTCAAGCGATACCTTATGTGCTACAACATCTGAAGTCATATTTATAATCATAGTCTGTTTGCATTTTTTGCATTTTGCCCATCTCTTGTTTTCATCACCGGCGATATCTCCGGTCAATTCCATCTTTCTGACAGCATTACAAACACTGCAAAAAGCTTCAACGTTTTTAACTTTAGCCATACTTTACCTTTATTACGAAAATGCGAGTAACTAAAATATCAAATCAATCAGCATTATGCAAGAAAGTGCGATTATTATGATTTTGAGCGTGGGGTTGTAACTAAGACTGGGATTTTAGAGTACCTTATAACTTTTTCTGCTACACTGCCTAATAATGTGTGGATTAACCCGGTTCTACCGTGGGTAGCTATTACTATAATATCTATTTTCTTTTCTTTAGAATATTTGATAATTTCCTCATAATCGATGCCTTTCCGTATTGCAGAGACTATTTCAACATCTCTAATTTTTTTGATTTTTTTGACAGATTCAGAAAGGTGTGATTGTGCATCGTCATCAATTGATTCTATTATTTTTTCACGTGATAAATCAAGTGAACGAATTGCAAGTATGGGTGGAGTTTTTTCTAAGACATTGAGTACGTGGAGAGCTGCTTTGTATTCGTCAGCCAACTCAACGGCGTACTCTGCTGCCGTTAAAGATGTTTTGCTAAAATCTGTTGGTAATAGAATATTTTTAATCTTAAACATTTTCTTTCTCCAAATCTTAAAGGCTGCAAAAGATGTTTTCTATCTCTTTCGGATTTCCGTTAGATACAACAGCACAAATGTTATTATCCATTTTTGTAAACAAGGTAACTGAACCTTCCGACTCATAACTGTAACAATTTCCCTCATCCAGATATTTTATCAGATCTTCCGATAGAGAAATAATTTCGTGATCATACAAATAAGATTCATCTACCTGGAATAAATATGCAAGTTTGCCATCCTCACTAACATAAACGTGATGAGCAAATTTTTCACCCTGATCTTCAGAAACTACAGCACCAAGCAAATTCCAATCAGCCACAGTTGGAACTAATGTTGAATATTTTACACCATTATCATTAAAGAAATTTTTAATCTCATCTGCATTTTGTGAAGTAAGCTGTGGCAACAATTGACCAGTTGTAATTGCATTAAAATTATTCTTCGCCTGTACGAACATATTTTTACTGCCAAGCTGCTCAACTGCAAAATCTTTTTTCTCAACAATGCCAGGTCTGTTTATAATTATAAGTGCTATCGCAAGAATAACTACAAATGCAGTTGCGAATGAAAACGATGGCTTTTCAAAAAGATCTGCAAAGAAAGAACCTCTTTCTGATTGAACTTTTGTAGTTGATCCAATCGATTTTAAAATCTTTGCTCTTACTTTAGTCGGCGTTTGTTTAAATAC
>JBBQSH010000349.1:0-1543 GCA_038214015.1 Ignavibacteriales bacterium
TCTTTATAAAGTTTATTGTTGGTGATTAAACCTATATCATTGTTTTGCAAGTTGTTGAAAGATGCATTGTGAAATTCTGTAAGTAAGTCAATTCCTAATGCATCATTAAAACTAATACTATCAGATGGTTGAATACTTTTATCAAATAAAAAATCAAGTAACCGTTGTTCGTTAGTAATCTCGACTTTGATATACTCTAAATTCAGTTCACAGTCTAACTTGTCAGCTAAAATATCCTCTTTAATATTTTCAAGTATTGTTATTTCAAACTGTAGTTTCTTATGATTTTCACTACTATTATTTATTTGTAATGCTATTAAAATTCCAATAACGACAAGCACAATTTCTCCAATAGCATATTTAAAATACTTTCCAGTTTTATTTTCTATAAGTAAATTTTGGCGAATTTTTCTAAATAATTTTATCATTGGTTATCAGTTTGTGGTAATGAAGCACAACGTGTTTGTGTATGATTAGTGGCGTGTTTAAGCACCTAATTTAGCATATACAAACCAAATAGAAAACCCGAGAGGATTTTCGTAAGCAAGCTCGAACTAGCCATTAATTATACACGTTGTTGTGCTTTCGTTATTTTTAATTCAGTTCTCATTTCGTTAATTCATTGTCAATTAGTGATATAAGTTCCTTACATTTTTTAATCATTCCCAACAAAGTTCCATTCATCCCTCCAAAATCAAGAATAGCTAAAGCGAAACCATTCTTTTGTTTTTGGTCTTTAAATATATCTCCAAAGGTTTCTTCCGTTAAATTCCCAAATACTCCCATTTTTCCGTTCGACATCTGAAATAGGTAGTTACTTGTCATAGAACTTATATCTTGTTTTTCATAACTCCCTGGATAAAGTGTTTGTTCAGCAACTTTTCCCCAGTGGTTTTCGGTGTGTTTTAATTTTTTATAAAGCAAATCTAAATTCAGTAAATCATTTTTGATAGAATCATTTGAGATAATAGCAAAATTCCCTGAATTATTTAACTCTTGGTAAGTATTGTCAATTAAATAAAAACTTTTCCAAGTGTAGATATCAACTAGGTGTTTATTAAAAGAATTCCAATCATCCACAGGTTTACCATTAAAATGTTCTAATACCGTGTTAGCTGAATTAATTAGAGAATTTTGACTATCAATAAATTGATTCATTTCTGTAATTGAAAGTTGTAAATCTCTTTTGATATTATTGAGATAAATTATTTCGCTATCTCTAATCTTTCTTTTTTCGTTCCAATTATTTATTGAAAGGGCAATTAAAATTCCAATTACAACAAGTATAATTTCTCCAATAGCATACTTAAAATACTTTCCTGTTTTCCCTTCTGAAACTAGGTTTTGTCTAATTTTTCTAAAGAATTTTATCATTGGTTAGCGGTTTGTTATAATGAAGCACAACGGTTAGTATTTGAAGCGTAGCGACCGAATGGGAGCTATGATTTTATATACTTTGTTAGCTGCTTTTTTCATTCTGTCCGATATTATATTCCTTGTATTAAATCAATCCCCATTCCTAAAATTACTGCCCCAAGAAAGA
>JBBQSH010000350.1:0-1532 GCA_038214015.1 Ignavibacteriales bacterium
CATTTCCGTGAAGAATATCAGTTTGAAGATGGTGAAGCAAAACGCGATGATGAAAATTATTCTTACGTTGCTGCATGGGAATTTGCTGGTGAGAATAAATGGAATCTCCATAAAGAAGAACTGAAATATGAGTATGTAAAACAGGCAATTAGGAGTTACAAATAATTGAGTGTAACAGAAGTAAATATTGAATCAAAATCTTTTGTTCAGATTGTTGAACTGATAAAACAATCTAAGCAAAGAGCATTTGCTTCTGTTAATGTTGAGTTGATTGATCTTTATTGGAACATTGGCGAATACATTTCAAAAAAATCGTTATCTGATGGATGGGGAAAAAGTACAGTTGAAGAATTATCTCGTTATATCCAAAATGAAATGATTGGGGCTAGAGGATTTTCAGTCCAAAATCTCTGGAGAATGAAACAATTTTATGAGGTTTATTCACAATATCCAAAACTCTCACCACTGGTGAGAGAATTAACCTGAACGAATAATATTATAATTCTATCAAAAACTAAATCCATAGATGAAAAAGAGTTTTATTTGAATCTTTCAATAAAAGAACAATATTCTAAGCGGGAACTTGAAAGACAAATCAATTCTGCTGTTTTTGAAAGGTTTTTGTTATCTCAACAAAAACTGTCATCACTGTTGACAGATTTGAATGGAAATTCCGCAAATCCAAAAGTCTCATCACTGATGAGAGAATTAGAAAAACCTGTTTCCCAGCAAATAAACGAGGTTTTTCGGGATAATTACATTTTTGAGTTCCTCGATTTGCCAGAAAATTTTAGTGAGGAAGATTTAAGAAAATCGCTTGTTAGAAACCTAAGAGAGTTTATTCTTGAACTCGGAAAAGGTTTTACATTTATTGGTGAAGAGTATCGATTACAGGTTAGTACAAAAGATTTTTTTGTTGATCTTCTTTTTTATCATCGCGGTTTGCAATGTTTGGTTGCGATAGATTTAAAGATTGATGAATTCAGTCCTGAATATCTTGGCAAAATGAATTTTTATCTTGAAGCACTTGATAACACACAGAAGTTGGATCACGAAAACCCAAGTGTTGGTTTAATACTTTGCAAAACTAAAGATGATGAAATTGTTAACTATGCTTTAAACAGAAGTTTATCACCAACTAAAATTGCAGAGTACGAAACCCAGTTGATTGACAAAAATATTTTAAAGAAAAAATTGCACGAACTTGGCGAGTATTATTTATCTATGGACAAAACTAAATCAACTAATTAAAAAAGTTTGATAAATATTTGGAGTTACAAATAATGGAAGTAAAGAAATTAAATCTTACGCTTAATATCTGGAGACAGAAAAATTCTAAATCCGTTGGAAGTTTTGCTGAATACAAAGTTCAGGTTTCTCCCGATGCATCTTTCCTTGAAATGCTGGACGAGTTGAATAACACTCTTGAGTTAAAGGGCGAAGAAGCAATACATTTTGAGAGCGATTGCCGCGAAGGAATCTGTGGAACCTGCGGACTTGTAATTAACGGTCATCCTCACGGACCATTGCCT